>JAPKZC010000858.1 GCA_026394025.1 Candidatus Solibacter sp. | reverse complement strand
CCTGATGCTGGCGGTGGTGGTGCGGGTTGTGCTCCGGCTGTTCCGCGGACGGTCCGGGGGCAGTCCGGAGAATAAAGAGGGCCTTGGAGGGTAGCTCGATTCATCCCGCGGCGTCTGGGGTGGAGAAGGCCCATGCCGGACTATTGCCGGCGGAGCGCGTTCCACTGCGGCGAGCGGCACGGAATCGCCCATTCCCCGGCCGCGCGGTGCTCGCCACTTGTTATTCTGGTTTTTGGCGGATACGACACAGAAGCGCATAGTGGTGGCCATTGACGGGCCGGCGGGGGCAGGAAAGAGCACCATCGCAAAAGGGCTGGCGGCGCGCCTGGGGTTCATCTACATCGATACCGGGGCCATGTACCGCGCGGTGGCGCTGTGGGCGGTGCGGCAAGGAGTGGACCCTGGGGACATGCACCGCATGGAGCAGCTCGCCATCGCCGCCGGGATCGAGCTTTCACCCGGACACATCGCGCTCAACGGCGAGGACGTGACCGATTGGCTGCGCACGCCGGAGGTTGCCAGCGGCGCGTCCAAGATCGCGGTGATTCCGGGAGTGCGTCGCGCCATGGTGGCCAAGCAGCGCGAGATCGGCGAGCGCAGTAGCGTGGTCATGGAAGGCCGGGACATCGGGACCGTGGTATTCCCGAACGCCCAGGTGAAGATCTTCCTGGACGCCAACCCGGACGAACGGGTGCGCCGCCGCTGTGAAGAGATGCGGGCCAAGGGCGAGGCCGTCAACGCGGTGCAACTCGCCGCCGAGATGAAGGAGCGCGATCAGCGCGACTCCACCCGCGTGGACGCTCCGCTGGCGCAGGCTCCGGACGCCGTCTACCTGGATTCGACCGCTTTGGGCATCGATGATGTGATTGAGTCCATCCTCAAGATTGTGCGCTCGCGCGTGACAAACGGAAGGGAATACTGTTGAAGAATCTGCTGGTGATGAAGTTTGGCGGCACGAGCGTGGGCAGCGCCGGCCGGATGCGTGTATCGGCGGGGTTGGCCGCCGCGGAACAGAAGAAGCGCCCGGTGGCAATCGTGGTGTCGGCGATGAGCAAGGTTACCGACCTGCTGCTGGATACCATGCGGCACGCCGAGGCTGGCAACCGCAACGTCATGGAGAGCAATCTGACGCTGCTGCGTCAACGCCACGAGGAAGCATGCCGCGAACTGCTGCCGCCGGCGGAGCAGGGCGCCGTGCTGGCCCAACTGCACGACGTCATCGACGAATTCGAACGCATCGTGAATGGCATGGCGATGCTGGGCGAGCGTCCCCCGCGATCTGTGGACGAAGCGGTGGCGGTGGGCGAGCGGCTGTCCACGGTGCTGGTGAGCGAGTTTCTGCGGGCCAACGGTACGCCTTCGGTGGGGGTCAACGCGCGCGAGGTGGTGGTGACCGACGCGGTGTTCGGCAACGCGTCGCCCTTAATGGAGCCAACGCGTGCCAAGGCGCGGAAGAAACTGCTGCCGTATCTGGAGCAGGGCCTGCTGCCCGTGATCACGGGTTTCAACGGCGCTTCGGCCGATGGGCGGCCGACCACGCTGGGCCGCGGCGGCAGCGATTTTTCAGCTTCCATCCTGGCGGCAGCCCTCGATGCCGCCGAATTGTGGATCTGGACCGATGTGGATGGCATCATGAGCGCGGACCCGCGCCTGGTGCCGGACGCGCAGGTGCTGGAAGAGATGGAGGCGGCCGAGCTGGCGTATAACGGCGCTAAAGTGCTGCATCCGAGGACGCTGGCGCCGCTGGTGGAAAAGAAAATTCCGGTCTGGAGCAAAAACAGCTTTGCGCCGGAAAAGCCCGGGACCAGGATCGTGCCCTCCATGGCCGTCCCGCAGGGGGCGCGGGCCGTGGCCTCCATGCGCAACGTGGCGCTGGTGTCGCTGGAACCGGCGAGCGCCGAGATGAATGGGGTTCACCTGATGGCGCGGTCGCTCGACGCCATCGCGCGAGCGGATGTGGAAGTCCTGGTGGTTTCCAGTTCCAGCTACCGGCAGAACTTCTGCTTCCTGGTGCGCGAAGAAGAGCTGGAGCGGTCGCTCCAGGCGCTGGAATCGGCCCTGGCCCTGGAATTGGCGCACCATTATGTGCATCCCATCCAGGTGGACCGGAACGTGGGACTGCTGGCGGCGGTGGGTGAGGGGATGCAGGGCAAACCGGGCTTGGCCGGCCGCATCTTCACCGCGATCTCGCGCGTGCAGGTCAACATCATTGCCATCGCCCAGGGTTCAAGCGAACTCACCATCGCGGTGGTGGTGCGCCGCGACGGCCTGGAAAAAGCCGTGAAGGCCGTGCATGCGGAGTGCGGCCTGGGTATTCGCCCGCCGGTCCCGGTGTTCCCGTTCGGCCAATCCGAAGGCCGGGCGCCGCGCGGCAAACAGTAAGAAGAGGGGCGGCGCCGGGGTGCGACAACGGCTGTGCCGTGTTCGCCCCAACCGCCGCCACTTTTTCGTTATACTGGTGTTTTCCCCCTTAGAACACAGGAGTTCTGCCTAAAATGTTTGATCTGTTTCGAAGCCGAGATAAAGCCGTGCGCATCCTCCTGGGAGGGTTGCTGCTGCTGGTTGGATTTTCCATGCTCACCTACCTGGTGCCGAACTATAGCAACGGATCGTCGAGTTCGGACACGGTGATCGCGGAGATCGGCAAGGATTCGATCACCCTGGTGGAGGCGCAGCGCCTGATTCAGGCTACCATCCGCGGCCGCCAGTTGCCGCTGGACATTCTGCCGACCTACATTCCGCAGATGATTGACCAGATGGTGACCGAGCGGGCCTTGGTGATGGAGGCCGAGCGCCTCGGGTTGCAGGTGAGCGATGCGGAGGTGGCGGAGAGCATCCGGCAGATGGTGCCGAGTCTTTTCCCCGACGGCAAGTTCCTGGGCAAGGAGGCCTATGCCTCCATGCTGGCGCAGCAGAACATGACCATCGACCAGTTCGAGAGCGACCTGAAGCGCCAGGTAACGATTACCCGCCTGCGGGATATCGCGATGGAAGGGACCATCGTGACCCAGGCCGATATTGAGGCCGCCTTCCGCAAGAAGAACGAAAAAATCAAGATCGAGTTCGTGCGCTTAACGGCGGACGCGTACAAGGCCGAATCCCAGCCCACCACGCAGGAAATGCAGGATTTCTACAAGGCCAACAGTTCCCGATACACGGCGCCCGAAAAGAAGAACTTGACGCTCCTGGTGGCCGACCAGACTAAGATTGAAGCCGCGGTTACCGTGTCCGACGCCGACCTGCAACGTTCGTACTCGCAGAACCAGGAAGCCTTCCGCACGCCGGAGCGTGTCAAGGGGCGCCACATCCTCCTCAAGACCCAGGGGAAACCGGCAGCCGAAGAAGCGGCCATCAAGATCAAGGGCGAAAACCTCCTGAAGCAGATCAAGGGAGGCGCGGATTTCGCCAAACTGGCGAAGGAGAATTCCGAGGATCCGGGTTCCGGCGCAAACGGCGGCGATCTGGGCGATTGGATCACGCACGGTCAGATGGTGGCGGAGTTCGACAAGGCGATTTTCTCACTGAAGCCCGGTGAGACCAGCGACCTGGTGAAAACAGTGTACGGGTATCACATCGTGCAGACCCTGGCGCGCCAGGATGCGGGTGTGCGCACCTTCGCCGAAGTGAAGGGCGAACTGGCGACGCAGGCCAAGAAGCAGCGCGTTAACGATTTGATGCAGTTGGCGTCGGACAAGGCGCCGTCCGCCCTACAGAAGGACCCTGCGCACCCCGAAAAGGTGGCCGCCGATTTCAGCATGCAGGTGGTACGGGTCGACAACTGGTCGCCCGGTACGCCGGTGGCGGAGTTGGGACCGAGCCCGGATTTCGACCAGGCGGTGGCAACCCTCAAGAAGGGTGAAGTTTCTCAAGCGGTAGGCTCGGGCACCAAGATGGCGCTGGCGATTGTCACCGACGTGATCCCGGCGCATCCCTCCAGCTTCGAGGAAGTGCAGAGCCAGATCCGCGACCTGATGGCGCAGAACCGCTCCACCGCGGCGGTGCAGAAGCACGCCAACGAATTAATCGAAAAGGCCAAGGCCATGGGCGGAGATCTGGCCAAGGCGGCCAAGTCGATGGGGCTGGATGTCAAGACTTCGAACGAAGTCGACCGCGCCGGCAACATCGAGGGAATCGGCGCCGCCAGTTATGTCTCCGAGGGCTTCACCCGGCCGGACGGCAGCGTTTTCGGACCGACGGGCACACCGGACGGGGGCACCATCGTATCCAAGGTGATCTCCCACGGGGGCGCGGATTTGTCGCAACTGCCGGCACAGCGCAACATTGTTCGCGACGAGATTAAGAGCCAGCGCGCCCGCGAGCGGAACACGCTGTTCGAAAGCGGCGTGAAGGACATGTTGATCAAACAGGGCAAGATCAAGATCCATCAGGACGTGATCAACCGGCTGATCGGCAACTACCGCACCAGCTAGCGAATGATCGAAGCTCACTTGGATTCCCCGCGGTCGCTCTCTGGCCCGGACGAACTTATTTTGTGGTGCTGATGGCGACTGAATGGGAGAAGGATGCTTCACGGATTGCTGCAAGTGTGGTTCGGCTGGGTCCGCGACGGGGGCTATCTCGGCGTGATCGCGTTGATGGCCATGGAAAGCTCCATCTTTCCCGTGCCGAGTGAAATTGTGATTCCACCTGCCGCCTTCTGGGCTTCGCAGGGCCGGATGAGCTACACCGGCGTGGTGCTGGCCGGGACATTCGGTTCATGGTTGGGCTCGGCGATTACGTACTGGGTATCGCGCTGGATTGGCCGGGCGTTGATTCTTCGCTGGGGCCGGATCGTCTTTATCACACCCGAAGGCGTGAATCGCGCGGAGCTTTTCGTGCAGCGCTACGAAGTCGGCGGAGTTTTCTTCGCCCGGCTCTTGCCGGTAATCCGCCATTTGATCTCGATTCCCGCCGGCATCGCGCGCATGTCCTTCGGCGTTTTCAGCCTGGTGACCGTCCTGGGAGCGTTCATCTGGTGCACCGTTCTGACCTGGTTCGGCGCCCGGATCACGGCGGCGCATCCTGACTTG
The DNA here is from genome assembly GCA_026394025.1 of Candidatus Solibacter sp. Lineage (GTDB taxonomy): Bacteria > Acidobacteriota > Terriglobia > Bryobacterales > Bryobacteraceae > Solibacter. Next base: position 9,914 of record JAPKZC010000858.1, on the reverse strand, counting down.
ATGAACGACCCGGAGGCTCTCATGCGCATGGTGAAGCAGGAAGGCCAGTGGATTGTAGGTGCGGTGTTGGTGCTGTGCGCCCTCTATTTCCTGGTGATGCGACTGACCAGCCGGAGTTCGACGCCTGGCGCCGCGGTCTAGCGGCAGACTACGGGTTGTTCGGGGATAAGACGACCGCCGCTCCGCCGCGTGACTTGAGCGCCAGTTCCAGAACATCGCCGCGGCGGACGGCCTTGCTTGCCTTCCGTATGTCCCGCGAACCATCGCCATCGGCGAAGATGGTTGCGGTGTACTGGCGGTTTGCTTCGAGCATGTCCAGCGGGAGCTTTGCGTCGCGCGCTTCTTCATTGGTGACCGCGCCGAGATACCAGTTGGAGCCTTTGCGCCGGGCGATTGCGGCGAACTCGCCGGGGCGGCCATCGATCACCTTGGTGTCGTCCCAGACGGTGGGGAGGTTGCGGAACCACTCCATGCCCACGGATTCCTGGGTGAACGCCACCGGACGGTCGTACCAGTAGACGAATTGCAGCGGGCTGTACAGCAGAACGGAGAGCGCCATTTGGTGGCCCCAGGAATTCTTGAGCCGCGGATCGAGCCAGCAATAGGTGTAATCGGCGGCGCCCGCCAGCATGCGGGTGAATGGCAGAATGGTGCTGTGCGTGGCGTCGGGAAGTCCCTCGTTGCCAAGAATGCCTTCCTGGGTGAGCAGATTCGGGTAGGTGCGGCTCATCCCCGTGGGGCGGAACTCGTCGTGGATATCCAGAATCAACCGGTGCGCGGCCGCTTTTCCGACCGCGTCATAAAGCCAGCGGGTCCAGGGTTGGGTGTGGACGTTGACAAAACCGTACTTGACTCCGGCCACGCCCCAACTCTCAAAAAGCGGTAGAATCGCATCCAACTGCCGTTCCAGGGCGCGCCGGTTGACATACAGAATGACGCCGACGTTCTTCGACTTCGCGTAGTCGATGACCTGCCGCAGGTCCAGTCCTTGATACGCCGTGTCCTTGTTAAGGCGCTGCGGATCGATGTTAACGTGCGTGGCATCGGACTCCTCGGCGTATTCGAGCCCATACCAACCGGCGTCGTACTCGATGTACTGGAGTCCGTTGCGAACCGCGAAGTCCACCGCCTCCCGGCCGCCTTTGGTGGAGAGCGTAACCTCGCGCAGCACTTTGCCGGGACGAATCCAGTCCGTCGACTTGAGGCGCGAAACGGGACTGAGGTTTTGCAGCAGGTAGTTGTGTTCCAGCAGGTCGCCGGGCCGGTCGCCGAGCAGGATCACGCGCCACGGACTGGTGAAGGGCGCCAGGACGTGTGCCGTGCCCATCAGCTTGGCGCCCAACGAGTGGCGCTCCGCGCGCAACGACGTCAGGAACATGGAGGGGTAGTCTTCGACTCCGGCTTCGGCTATGGCTGCCCAGATTCCGCCGGGCAGTTCGAGGAGGAACGGCCGCTCGCTGGCGCGGGTCATCTGGTCGATCGCCACGCGCCGGTAGACGTCCTGCGCGATCGGGGTCTCCCATCCGAAGGCGCCCTTGGCGAGGCGGAACTCGGTAAGTTCGTCGCCGATCGCGAACGAGGAGACGCCGGGTTGCCCGGGAACCCGATAGCGGAACGCGGCCCCTTCGTCGTAGGCGCGGAACTCGATCGCGAGCGTGCGGCGCGGCGGGATCTCTTCCCGCAGTTCCACGGTTAGCGCGTTGTAGCGGTCGGGGAATTCGGCGCGCTCGCCGTAAGGCGGCTTCCAGGAATCGCGTGCTTCACTGCGAGTGGATCGCACGAGCCGGAAATTCGAGTCGAGACGGGCCGCGCCTTCCAGGCCGAGACCGAGTGCCGAGGGACGGATCGCCTCCCGTCCCTGGAACGACACGGAGTAGACGGCGCGGCCGCCGCTCACTTCCACCGCCACTGCGACCTTGCCGGAGGGTGAAGAGAGCACCAGTGGTTGGGCCGCGAGCCCAGCCGCAAAGCAAACTGCAAGAAGAGGGAGTTTCATGAAATAGGGGCAGGCCGACGCCTGCCCCCTGGAGGCGACGAACTAAAACTCGAAGCGGAGCACGATCTGTCCGGATCGAGGCGCGGGGAAAGTGCCCGCCACACTGTTCGAACTCACTGCCGTGTAGTTCATGTAGCCGAACCCACCGGTCAGCAGGCCGTTACTCCGCGTCGGAGGATTCGAAGGGCTCCCGGTCGAGGGATCGGAAACCACTTCCATGCGGTTGAGGATATTGAAAAACTCCGCCCGAATGCTGAAGAACCTGCGCTCGCCGTGGAGCGGGAACCCCAGACGCCGGTGGTCTGATCGGACCAGGCGGCGGGATTGAGGACGATATCCTGGGTCGGGTCGATTTTTCCGTTGATGTCCTTCTGGTACAAGGGCTGGCCGGGGACACGGAACTGGCGCGAACTGGATCCCGGATAGTAAGTGCCGATGCTGTTGGTGGACCCGGGCGTCGCCAGCAACGGACCGCTCTGGTATTGCAGGACCGAGCCGATGCTCCAACCGGCCAGCGCGGCGCGGGCGATCCGGCTGTTCTTGACGAGGCCGAAAGCGGGCGTCAGGTAGTTGATACTGATGGTCGCCAGGTGTCTGCGATCGTTGGGGTCCAGGCTCTTGAAGTCGCCGCGGTTCAGAATGTTGCCGTTCCCGTTGAAGTTGTTCAGCGTCTTGGCAAACGCATAGGCGAGGGTGGCATCGAGGCCATGCGTGGTCCGCTTGGTGACCTTGACCTGCAAAGAGTCGTACCACGAGTGCCCGAGCGGAGTCCAGGTACTGCCGACGCCGCTGTACTGCGGGAAGGGCTTCAGGGACTGAAGAACCGTTCCGCTGTCCGGGAAGTTGGCGTACGGCTTCTTGAAGCCGCGCGCTACCGCCACGGCCGAGGTGATGGTGGAGGTCAGCAGCGTCCGGTCGGTGGCGTTGGTGATGTCGATATTCAGCGCCCTGTACGTCTCCGGGGTGAGCGTGTTGTAGTTGACGAGGGCGCCGGCTCCCTGTAGCCAAGCCGCGCGGTTGCCGACATAGGCGGCTTCCGCCACCAGACCGGTGATAACTTCCCGTTGCAGGGAGAGGTTCCACTGGTTGATCCGGGGCGGGCGGCCGCCGTTGGGATCGACGTTGGAGGGTGAACCCTGCACCGCCGCTCCCGGGACAACCAGCAGGCCCGGGTTGTAGCTGGCGGTATACAGCGCGGCCCGGTCATATTGCAGGCCGTCGGACAACTTGCCGTACGGCACACCCGATTGCGGCGCCGTGAAGTTCACGGTGTTGTATCCCATACCCTGGCTGTTGCCGGCGCCGATGTAGTTGAAGGCGGTGGTGGAGGAATAGGCAAGACCCCAACCGGCGCGCAGAACGGTCCTGGGCGCAATCTGATAGGCAAGGCCGAGGCGCGGAGCCACCGCGTAAAGGTACGTCGGCACCAGCGTGCAGTTGCAGCGGCCAGTCCCCGTTCCTTCGTAGAGCACGCCGCCGAGCCTGCCGTTGGCGTTCGGATTCACCACGTCCCCGCGGAACGTGCTGGTGCGTCGCCAGAGTTCGCGCTCGGGCTTCTGCAAGTCATAGCGGATGCCGTAATCCAGGGTCAGTTTGCGGGTCACCTTCCAGGTGTCCTGGACGAACACGCCCCACGACGATTTGCGGTACTGCGGGTCGGTGGCGTTGCCTACGGACCCGCTGTCAAACTGTCCGAGCAGGAAGGTGGCAAAGCTATTGCCGATGGTGGTTCCGCTAGGGAGGGCCTGGCCGTATAGCGGTTGGCCCGTCACCCCGCCGCCAAAGCCCAGACTGGGGCTGAGGCCGATTTCGGATTTGTTGGTGAACGAGTCGATCTTCCATTCCCCCCCGGCCTTGTAGGTGTGGTTCTCGTGCACCCAGGTCACCTGCGCGACGCCCGTGGGCTTGCTGACGACATACAAGCCGCGATTGGTGGGACCGATGGCCAGCGTCATGCCGCCGTAGGTATCGTTGCCCAGAACCCCGATGCGCGGGAATCCCGTGCCAGGCGCGCCTTTCAGCCCCAGTTGGCCTGCCGCGTCAAAATCCGTGCTTACCGGTGGGGAGGTGTCCGGATTGTGATAATACTGGACTCCGGCGCCAAGGTGCAGCAGCAAGGTCGGACTCAGTGTCTGGTCGTAATTGAGGCGAAACGTCTGACTGCGGATTCGCTGGTCCCGCGCCACCGAAAGCACGGTCGGCATGCCATCCTGTCCGTTCAGCTTGTCGGTGGCCTGCATCGACCAGTAGGCGGACATGCGGGCGGACGACGAAATGCTGTGATCGATTTTGACGGAGGGGATCTGCTGTAGTTTCCAGAACGGCCCCGCAAACGAAAGATTGTTGACCAGGGCCGAGCTCGAAGGCTTAGGAAGGAGGGCTACGATCTTGGCCGACACCGGGTCAATCTGGTTCACCGGAATCACATTGTTCGGGAACACGGTGCGCACCAGCCGGCCGCTGGAATCTGTCGTAGTGCTGCCCGGATCGTAGAGTGAGTTCTCTAGAATCGACCGGCCCAGGAAGTCGGTACCCAGCACGCGTCCCGTCAGCATGGCGCTGAGATTGCCGCTGCGCAGCGCGTCGGTGGGCATGGTGTGGATGCCGTTGTAGAGGCTTTCCCGGTCACGATAGCGTTCCAGGTTGAAGAAGAAAAACGTGCGGTTCTTGCCTTGATAGATTTTGGGCAGCCAGACCGGCCCGCCCACGGAGAAGCCGTAGTCGTAGAGTTTGTGAACGGGACGCCGGCGTTCAGCGCCTCGTTGGCGACGTAGCTGTAGGCGCTGCCATGAAATTGGTTGGCCCCGATGCGCGACGTGAAGTTGAACAGGCCGCCCGCCACCTGGCCGAACTCGGCCGCGAAATTCGAGGTCTGCAGGGTGAATTCCTGAATCGCCTCCACGGAAGGCTGCGATTCGTCGGACACGCGCGAATCCAGGCCGCTGCTCGATTCCTGGCCCTCGAAGACAATCTTGAACGAGTAGGAGGGCATGCCGTTGACCGTGACCGTATTCCAGCCGCTGATGTTGGCCCCCGGAGTGAGTTGCACGAACGATAACGGATTACGGATCGCGCCCGCCCCAATTCCGAAGTTGATGGGGAGAGAGTTGATCTTCTCGCCTGAGATTGTGGTGGACTGCTCTGCGCTTTCGGTCTTGAGCAGGGACGCTTCACCCGTCACCAGGACCGAAGTCGCCGATGGACCCACCTGCATGGCAACGTCGATGCGGGTTGTCACCGCCACCTGAACGCGGAGATTCGTCTGTTCGAATTTGTTGAAGCCCTTGGCTTCGACGGTGAGTTTGTATACCCCGGAAGGCAGGGACGGCACTGTGTAGTTGCCGGTTCCCGTCGTGACCGATTGGTAGCGCAGATCGGTCTCGGTATTGGTTATGGTGATCTGGGCGTCCGGAATGGACGCGCCCGAAGGGTCGGTTACCGACCCTGTAATGGTTCCGCGATCGCTTTGTCCAAACAGGAAGGCCGCGGACAGCAACAAGAGCCACACGCTTCGTTTCATCAAATATCACCCCTGGTTGAAATCACCTGCACGGCTGCAAGATATTCAACTGACAAGGATTATAAGTGAAAGCAATGCCGTGCGGAAGGGGGGGACCGCTGCCAACGCTGCCTACCGGACCGCTACGGCGCCTCTTCCTCGATGGCCACGACCTGGTCCGCTTTCACTCCCTTGAGTGTCTGCACCGTGCCGCCGGGCCAGCGAACCTCCAGCGAGGCAACCACGGTCTCCGCGCCGAGACCGAAGCGTACCAGCGGCTCGCTCGAACAGGCATATCCCACGCTGGTTTGGGCGTGGTTGTAGAGTACGCGCCCGTCCGGCAGGGTCGCCTTCAGCACGGCTCCCAACCCGTCGCGGTTGGCGCGCTTTCCGCGCAGCCGGAAGGCGACCCAGTGGCTGCGCGGCTCGGTCGTATTGCGATAAAGCCGCGCGGGCCCGTTGAGGGCGGACACCACCACATCGATGCGGCCATCATTGTCGAAATCGGCGAACGCGGCGCCGTGGTGCTGCGCCGGCAATTGAAACGACGGCCCGGCGCCCGCGGACACATCCTCGAAGCGCCGTCCCGCGAGATTGCGGAATACCTTGTTGGGCAGTTCGGCGGCACGGCCCAGGTAGCGCTCCAGCCGCGGGAAATGGGAGAGTGCGAAGAACAGATCTTTCCAGCCATCGTTATCGAAGTCGTACATTCCCAGACTCCAGCCGGTCAGCGGGCGCGTTCCCATCAGAACCCCGGAGCGCTGTCCATATTCTTCGAACAGGGAGCGCCGGCCGAGATTGCGAAACAGTTGGAAGCTGTCGTTGACCATGGCGGAGACGATCAGGTCCGGCCATCCGTCGTTGTCGAAATCGCGGAAGTCGGCGCCCATGCCGGCTATCGCCGCACCGTCCTCGCGCAGCGCCACGCCGGCTTCCAGGCCGATTTCGCGGAAGGTGCCATCGCCCTGATTGCGGAACAGGAAGCTCCTCACGGAATCGTTGGCGACGAACACGTCGGTGTATCCGTCGCGGTCGAAATCGGCGAAGGTAACGCCCATCCCCTTCCCGATATGCCGCGCGATTCCGGACGGCTGGGAGACATCGGTGAAGGTGCCATCCCGGTTGTTATGGAAAAGCTGGTTGGGCAGCCCGCGATAGGAATTCGGATGGCAGTAATAGCGATTGTCCGGCGGACTGCAGGCGGCCTCGCTGACCGGATCCCACGCCACGTAGTTGACCACGAACAAGTCGAGCCAGCCGTCATTGTCGTAATCAAACCAGCCGGCGGAGACGGCCCACATCTTGCCATTTTTCGGGTCAATGCCGGCGAGACCGGCGCGACCGGTGATGTCGGCGAAGCGGCCGTTCCCCAGATTGCGATACAGCGTGTTGCGATTCACTCCGGCGATGAAGAGGTCCGCCAGCCCGTCATTGTCGAAATCGGCGGTTGCGGCCGCCATGGCATAGCCTTCGCCGGCCACTCCCGCGGCGGCGGTGACGTCCGTAAATGTAAGGTCGCAGTTGTTGCGATAGAGGCGGTTGTGGAACTCCGCGCCGGTCTTGCGCAGACCGGGGATGGCAGCGCCGTTGGTGAAATAGATATCGGTACAGCCGTCATTGTTGAAATCGAGCGCCGCGACGCCACCCACCATCAGCTCAATCTGGTGGAATTGGCCCGACGCCGAGTTGCGCAACTGGAACGTTACGCCGGCCTTGCGGGCGATCTCTTCGAATCGAATCTGCGCGCCCGCAATGGCCGCCGTTGCCGCCAGTACCGATATCCAGCGAGCGAGTCGCATCGGACTCCACTATATCGGCAATAGAGCAGGCGTTACAATGCCGTGCCCCGCAAAACGGTTGCGCACGCACCGTGGGGCCGGCGGGTGCGAGTATCATAGAGATCTTGGCGCAGACATGAGACCCACGGCAGCAGCCCTACTACTTCTTCTGGTGGGCGCGGCCCCCGCGCGGCCGGCGGCTCGTGTGCTTTACCCGGCGGAGGGATCGGTCTATCCACCGGATTTCGCGGCGCCGACTTTCGTCTGGCGCGATGCCGACGATCGGGCGGTCGCGTGGACGGTTGAAGTCCGCTTCGCGGACGGCTCGTTCAAGCGATACAAAGCACGCGGCGACCGGTTCCAGGTTGGCGAAATCGACCGGCGGTGCGTGGGGCCCAGCAACGAATTGCCCAGGCTGAGTCCGGAAGAACAGGGTGCGCGCACGTGGGTGCCCGACCCGGCAGCCTGGACAACGATGAAACAACGCTCGGTCGAACAGCCCGCCATGGTCACCATTTTCGGATTCGAAGACGATCGGGGACGCCGGGAAATCTCCCGTGCCAGTGTCAATATCCGCACGTCCAGAGACCCTGTGGGCGCGCCCATTTTCTACCGCGACGTGCCGCTGATGCCTTCGGAATCCGAGAAGGGCGTGATCAAGCCGCTGGCCGAAAGTGCCACGCCGCTGATCGCCTGGCGGCTGCGCAACCTGGCCGAGACCCGCAGCCGGGCCCTCATGGAGGGCATTCCCACCTGCGCCAACTGCCACTCGTTCTCCGCCGACGGCAAGACCTTGGGCATGGACCTCGACGGCCCACAGAACGACAAGGGTCTCTACGCCCTGGCGCGGATTCAGCCGCAGACGTCCATCCGCGACCAGGACGCGATCTCGTGGAGCGACTTCAACGATCAGCCCGCCGGACGCATGCGCGTTGGATTCATGTCGCAGGTGTCGCCCGACGGACGCTACGTGGTAACCACAGTCACCGAACGCAAGGAGGACCTGGGCCGCAACTACTACGTTGTCAACTTTAACGACTATCGCTTCCTGCAAGTGTTCTACGCCACCCGCGGCATCCTGGTCTGGTACGATCGCGCGACCGGACGCCGGCAGAACCTGGCCGGCGCCGACAACCCCGGCTATGTCCAGACCAATGCGGTATGGAGTCCCGACGGCAAATACCTGGTGTTCGCTCGTGCGTCCGCGCGCGACTCTTACCCAGACGGGAAGGACATCGCCCGGTTCGCCAACGACCCCAACGAGACGCAGATCCGATACGATCTCTATCGCATCCCGTTCAACGAGGGCCGGGGCGGTGTCGCCGAGCCGATCGCGGGCGCTTCCGGCAATGGCATGAGCAACTCCTTTCCGAAAGTCTCGCCGGACGGCCGCTGGATGGTGTTCGTGAAAGCGAAAAACGGCCTGCTGATGCGTCCCGACAGTCAGCTTTACATTGTTCCGGCACAAGGCGGCGAGGCGCGGCGGTTGCGGGCCAACTTCGCCGTGATGAACTCGTGGCACAGCTTTTCTCCCAACGGACGGTGGCTGGTGTTTTCCTCTAAGGGGCGTTCGCCTTACACACGGATGTTCCTCACCCACATTGACGAAAACGGCGACGACACTCCGCCCATCGAGATCGAGAACGCAACGGCGGCGAACCGGGCGGTGAACATCCCGGAGTTCGTGAATGTGCGGCCGGAGGAATGGCAGAAGATCGACATCCCCGCCATCGAGTTCTATCGCCGATTCAACCGCGCCTGGGAGTTATCTCAGACCGGGCAGCCGAATGCCGCCATCGCGGAGTGGAAGAATGCCTTGGCGCTCAACCCCGGCGACGCGCGCGCCAACAACAACCTGGCGGTCTCGCTATCGGGGGCCGGCCGTCTGGACGAAGCCATCGCACACTGGAAGAAGGCGCTCGAATCGTACAGTACTTACGGCGAAGTCCACCGGAACCTGGCGCGCGCGCTGCTGTTCCAGGAGAAGTTCGACGAAGCTATCTCCCACGGAGAAGAGGCGGTGCGGATCAACCCCGCCGACCTCGAAGCTCGCGATCATCTCGGCGTCGCGCTGCTGCGCAAGGGTAGACCGGATGAAGCGCTGGCCCAGTTCGGCAAGGTGGAGGCCGGCCTGCCGAAGGATTTTGACGCGCAGTACAATTCCGGGCTGGCGTGGATGATGAAAGACAGACTACCGGACGCCATCGCCGCGTTCACCAAGGCGCTGGAGATTGTTCCCGGGGATGCGGCGTGCCACAACGACCTGGGGATCGCTCTGCTGCGCTCGGGGAAATCCACCGAAGGCGTGGCACGCCTGCGAAAAGCGGTGGAGATCAATCGGGATTTCACACAGGCGCGCCGCAACCTGGGCAACGCACTCTACCTGCAGGCCCATTACGCCGGGGCGATGGAGCAGTGGCGGGAAGTGCTGCGCCGGGAGCCAAACGATGTCACCGTGCTGAACCAGGCGGCCTGGGTGGAGGCCACCTCGCCGGATGCCGCCATGCGGCACGGGGCAGGGGCCGTGGAACTCGCCACGAAGGCGGTGCGGCTCTCCGGCGGCCCGCCCGAATTCCTCGATACTTTGGCCGCCGCGTATGCCGAGGCGGGTAACTACGCCGAGGCCATCGCGACGGCTGAG
>JAPKZC010000636.1 GCA_026394025.1 Candidatus Solibacter sp. | reverse complement strand
ACGACAAACTTATCCCCACCGGCGAACTAAAACCCGTCGCGGGCACCCCGTTCGATTTCACCAAGCCCACCGCCATCGGCGCGCGCATTGAGGCCAACGATGAGCAGATCAAGTTCGGCAAAGGCTACGACCACAACTGGGTGCTCAACAAGGGTTCTGACGGCCTCACCAAGGCCGCCGAGGTCTCCGAGGCCAAGAGCGGACGCGTCATGGAGGTCTGGACCACGGAACCGGCGCTACAGTTCTACACCGGCAACTTCCTCGATGGCACGCTCAAAGGCAAGGGCAAGACCTACCTCCACCGTGGCGCCTTCTGCATGGAGACCCAGCACTACCCCGATTCCCCCAATAAACCGGGCTTCCCCACCACCGAACTGAAGCCCGGCGCAACCTATCGCACCACCACCCTCTACCGTTTCTCCGCCAGGTAGCAGACCAAGCCCGCCCACTCCCCGGCGATCTTGCCGGGGAGTCCGGAATCTGTCCGCTCCCTCCGCGCTCCTTGCGCCCGTACCATCCTCAGAGGTGCTCTCCGCGTCAAGCCTCAACCCGACTCCCGGCGGGCGCACGCTGGAGACTCGCCGCGAGACCGTCCGTGCCGCCGAGGTGGAGGTGCGATGCGTGCTGCTTCATCGCGCGGGCTTAGGCGCCACCGTGAATGAGGCCATGTTCGTTTTGTCGACCAAGGTAGCGCCCGTGTCCATAAAGACCGGCACAGGGGAGCGGGTGCCCCGGGCCGTGCCCGCATCGCCACGCGGCTTGGTGTGGTGGAACCCATCGAGCACGCGCGTCCCGAAATACGCCATGGTGTATGGCTTCTGGGCGATCGTGGCCCTAATCATGCCCTTGCGCATCCAGTTGAGCGTTCCCTCCTGCGTGTCCATCGCGATGATGGTTTTGTTTTTGACACCGTCACGGTCCAGCACGTCGGCCACTTCGGCGCATGACAAGGCTTCCAGGCACACAAAAGCGTCCGGAGGGGTCTTGCCTTTGGCGATAAGGCTCTTGGTGGCGTCAAAAGCTTTCGCGGGATCACCAGCGATATCGATGACCTGAAGGATCTTGATGCCGGGGTTGCGCGCCAGAACCCGCCTGCACCCTTCCACCCGCTCATCGAGATTCTCCTGGCCTGGAATGCTGAACAGAACCACGTTGCCCTTCCCGTTGAGTTCCTTGGCGAGGAGCTCACCGCTCATTTGACCGGCCACGTAATTATTGGTGCCGATGAAGGTCAAACGCTTGCTCTTGGGCGAGTCTGCATCGATGGTAATGACGGGAATGCCGGCGGCGTCCGCCGCGTCGATTGCTTCGCGCATCAGTTCCGGATCCGCAGCCGACACGAGGATGCCGGCAGGCGCGATTTGCCGGTGGACCACCTTCAGGAATTCCTCCTTCTCAGCTTTCGGATCGTATGTCTCTGGTCCCACCATCTCCGAATTGACCCCCATCTCCCCCGCCGCGTTCCGCAGGCCCTCCGCGGCCTCCTGCCAGTACGCAATTCGCGTATTGGCGGCTACAAGGAAATATGTTTCGGTTGTCTCGTGCCGTCCGCCACCACAGGCGCACAGCAGAGACATCGCCGCCGTTATCAGGGCTACCGACGTTTTGCCGACGATGTGCATACCTTCACTCCCTTCGGGCTCCACTCGGGAGTATACGTCCCCTGACGGCAGCGCGCAACGCACAGGCGAGACACGTGCCGCTGGTATGTGAGTTGTCCGGTCGAGTTCACACGCGAGTTGTCCGCATGTGCCCGCTGTGCCGGAACAGATCGCCAAACCGTTCAGCGCGTTTTTCCGTGGATCCCGCCGCCACCGCCCTGCCAGAAGCTCCCGCCGGTTCGGCTGCTGTATGGAATCATAAGGCCAGCTTCGCGCGCAGGAAAGCCATGCAGCCCGGCACCTCTCCTACGCTCAATCCGTGGAGCAGAAGCGGCCCTTTGAAGTGATAGGTGCGTAACAAGCCCAGGTAGCGGTCGTAGTCGAGCACGCCCTGGCCTGCGGCTTTGTGACCCGCGTCCCCGTCGTGGTCGAGATCCTTGGCGTGAGCCAGCACGATGTCCTTGCCCACCAGCGCAAAAGCCTCGTCGAGCATCTGCGGGGCAGTTCACCCGCGTGGAAGATATTCGCAGGGTCTATCGTGACTTTCAGGTGGGGGGAGCCAATCTCATCCAGAAGGCGTCGCGCTTTCCGGGCTGAATCCACCACATTGCTCACTTCGGGCTCGAAGGCCAGGACAACGTTCGCCTGCCGGGCCATGTCGGTCGCCTCGCGCATACAGGCCACCATGTCCCGCCACGACTGCGGCGTATCGTTGTCCGGATGACGCCGCCACATGCTGTTCGGGTCACGCGTGCCGGTGCACACATGAATTGAGGATGTGCCCATCTGCGGGCACGCTTCGGCCAGAACCCGTAGCCGCCGCAACCCCGTCCGGCGTTGCCCCGCATCCGGGTGACTCATGTTGAAGGTGCCCGTCACGCTGGCAATGGTGATCCCGCGAGCCGCCGCTTCGCGGCGGATCCTCTCGGACAGTTCGGGAGGAATCTGATCGGGCATCTCCGGCAGATCGGCGCATACCATGCTCATTTGCGCACAGGCGAGCCCACAGGCCTTGGCCGCATCCAGTCGCGCTTCGAGCGTCCCCGTGGTGAACGTGGTGGCCAGCAGGATGCCGATCTGTGGGGACTCAGGCTCCACGGCCCTTACCAGGCTTTGCCCGCAAGTGGCCCCGGCCGCGATGGTCCCCGCCAGGTAGAGGAAATCACGTCGGCTACGACCGCCGTTGTGAGCAGGCATGGATTGGAGGCAGTTGTCTGGAATTTCCATTTCGGACTCCGGGGTCGTGTTGAGTATACACCCAGCCGCCTTCCTTTCATCCTGCGAGTTGAATCCGCCAGGCAGGGTTCTGGGGGTTCGCTCACCCAGATTGCGTGAAAAGCCCCTCGACGGGGGGGCCAAATGCGAGAAGCTCGCCGGAAAGTCCCACAATCTGTTGAAACTCTATACACTTCGATATGGAATCCAACGTGCACCTTGCCGCCGGAGCTTCCAGGAGGATTGCATGCCGGACAACGATACCCTCACTATCACGGACAACCGGACGAACCAGACCTATACCGTCCCGATCTACCGCGGCACGGTCCGCGCCATGGATCTGCGCCAGATCAAGACCGGACCCGACGATTTCGGTCTCATGACCTACGATCCGGCCTTCATGAATACCTCGTCCTGCCAGAGTACGATTACCTACCTGGACGGGGACAGGGGCATCCTGCGCTATCGGGGCTACCCGATCGAACAACTGGCCGAGCAGTGCAGTTTCCTGGAAGTGGCCTACCTGCTATTGAACGGCGAGCTTCCCACGGCGGACCAACTCGAATACTGGCAGTGCAAGGTGATGCGCCACACCATGACCCACGAAAACGTGAAGAAGTTCATGGACGGCTTCCACTATGATGCCCACCCGATGGGCATCCTGATTTCCACCGTCGCCGCGCTCTCCACCTTCTATCCCGAGGCCAAGAATATCAACGATCCCAAGTCCCGCGACAAACAGATCGTCCGGTTGATCGGCAAGATGCCGACGTTGGCGGCCTACGCTTACCGCCATCGCCTGGGTCTGCCTTACATAGCTCCCGACCCGGAACTGGGCTACACCAAGAACTACATGAATATGTTGTGGAAGCGCACTGAGCCCAAGTACGCCGCCAACCCGGTGCTGGCGCGCGCCCTCGAGGTGCTTTTCATCCTGCACGCTGATCACGAACAGAACTGCAGCACCAGCACCATGCGCGACGTCGGCAGTTCGCACGCCGCCCCCGTCGTCACCGCCGCTGCTGCCATCGCCGCCCTCTCCGGTCCCCTCCACGGCGGCGCCAATGAGGAAGTGCTCCGCATGCTGGACGAGATCGGGTCCAACGACCATATTCCGAGCTTCATCCAGCAGGTCAAAGACGGCAAGCGCAAGCTGATGGGCTTCGGGCACCGCGTGTATAAGAACTACGACCCGCGCGCGCGCATCATCAAAAAGGTGGCCGAGGAAGTGTTCGAGGTGACCGGCCGAAATCCGAGCAAGCTCTACCCCAACGTGGATTTCTACTCGGGCATCATCTACCAGGCCATGGGTTTTACGCCCGACCAGTTCACCGTGTTGTTCGGAATTCCGCGCACCGTCGGCTGGCTGGCGCAATGGCAGGAAATGCTCCAGGACCCCGACACCAAGATCGCACGTCCGCGGCAGGTGTACTCCGGCGAGGAAGTTCGCGATTTCGTCCCCATCGCCGACCGCGGCGTGAAGCAGTTGGCAAACGCCTAGCGGCCAGTAACCTGTTGGACAGGCCATCGCCCTTAGTGCTCTGTCGCGCCTCTACAGGGTGATTCGCAATACTCCTAAGTTGGCCCGAATGCTCTTGAGGTATACTCGTTCTTGAATGAACTGCGCAAACGGGTGCATTGCCCCGTTTGCTCTAAGCTGTTGATTCTATTGCCGGCGTAGCTCAGTTGGTAGAGCATCTGATTTGTAATCAGAGGGTCGGGGGTTCAAATCCCTCCGCCGGCTCCAAATCCTTTCAAGCACTTACGGCAGGCTTTGCGCCTACATAACCAAGGTGGGAGTGTCTACTTTGGGGGAATCTTTGGGGGACTGGATTGGGTTTGGCTGCTCTTCGGGTTTCTGTGGAGCTTTGAGAGTGAGGGAGTCCATCGCACTCCGCCGCGCTTCGGTGCGGATGTGGGAGTACCGCTCGATCATTTTCCGGCTGCTCCATCCGAAGATGGCAAGCTGCATCGCCTCGGGAACCCCGGCTTCGTTCATGTCGCTGCATGCCGTGTGCCTCAGATCATGCCATCGGCAATTCACCTTGGCGCTGGTCCGAAGGGTGTTCCACGCGGTCTTGATTTCGACCGTAGGCCGCGTAGGATCGCTCGGCACGGAGCAGTACTCGGCGCGGGTCTCGCCAAAGGCTTCTGTGAACCATCTGTCGTGTGCTGCCATGACGGTCACGAGTTCATCGTTCATCGGGATCACCCGCCCCGTGCCGGCGACGGTCTTCGCCTTGCCGATGGTGATGGTTCGCTGGTCGAAGTCCACTTGCCGCCAACGGAGAGAAGTGAGTTCTCCGCCACGCGTGCCGGTCAACAGCGCCGCACGGACCAACGTCTTCAACGCAGGGGATAACGAAATATCCGCTGCCTGCAACAATCGCTGCTTTTCGTCTGAATTCAGCGCACGGCCTACGTCGTGCCGCTCTTCCATCGAGCGCAGACGAGGCCAGAGCATACGCCACGGCTTCCCAATCGCGCGGCTCAGTTCGCCGACTTCGACGTTGATGGTACGGCCACAGACGCCCTCTTTCTTGCGTGCCGCCACGTAGTGCCGCACGCGGTCTTCGGTAAGGTCTGGCAAGAGAGCCTCGCCAAGGTGCTTTTCGACGTTCTTGAGCGCCGACCGCGTGGAAGCGATGGAGTGGGGGCGATGGTTTACTTCGTATGCCGTTTGATAGGTGGCCAAAATCTCTCTTACGGAACGGATGCGGCTGCACGGGTCTTCGGCGGGCATACCGGCGTAAGCCTGTTCCAGTTCCAGCCTTCTCCGTTTTTCGTATTCCTTGGCGATGGTCTTGCGGGTTGACTTCGAGGATTCGCGTATCCGCTGCCCGGCAAGTGTGAACTCCACCCAAAAGACGTTGGAGGATACCAGCTTGCCGGATTTCGGATCGCGGTATTTGGGCCTGTAGACTGCCATCACTTGCCGCCTTTCTTTGCTGCTCTCTTGCCGCTGCCCTTGGGCCGACCGCCCTTCTTGCCCCACTTGGAAAGCTCCTCGGGGGTGTGATTCTCGGCGCGCGCCTTGCCGCCTTCGGCACCCGTTTTCTTGAAGTACTTCATTACGTCTTTGGGGATCTTGGTTGCCATGCCTCTATAATAAACCTAGGCCTAGGATTGTCAATACCTACGGGGTAGGTTTGTGGAGAATTGAGTACGCGAATTCCATGGGGGATGGGGCTAACCATTCCCGCCGCAACTCTGCCCGCTCCTCGGGTGTCATGGCCCGAAATTCACGCTGAAGCTTACTCAATTCGTGTTTGCTCCATCGAACGAAGGCGCGCACCTCGCGGCGCAGTTCCTTGCGGTCCTGCGTGTACTGCCCGTGTCTCAAGTTGGCCCGCTGAGAGCGCTGTAAGCCCTCCGGTGTGCGCGGCCCGGTGGATTTGCCGCCGTGCATCCTGCAACGACCGTAAGCGCCTTTACGGTCGCGCATCCCTGGCGCGCGGCACGGTGTACCGGCACGCGTCCGCGCGCCGCAACGCGGAGACCGTGACGGGTCGCCGCTAGGATTGCCGTGCCGGAGTTGTCCGCGCCGACCCGCGACACCGTACCGGATTAGTTTCGCGGTCTCTTCGCTGTGCATGGGGTCCATATTCTATTTTGCAGATTCCTGCCGCGCTTGCTTCGGCAGCACCGCACATTTCGGCGGTTTCGGGCTTACTACCCGCGCTCCTTTTGGGCATCACTTACGGCCTCACCGCCAGTTTGCCATGTCGCCTGTTCGGCGTGAAGGCGAATCTGCCTCTCAGCTATTCCCTCCGCCTTCCGCTTACCCGTCCAAAGCACCTCGGAAGCCGGTGGCCCGGAATCGGAGGTTTTGGAGGTTTGTTCAGGGTGCCTCATTGAAAGCCCAGAGGTCTTGGAGGTTGCGACAGGTGGCCTTCATTCGTCCTCTCCAGGGCGGATCGCCATACTAAGCACCTTCGGATTGATCTGATACCGCTGGGAAGGACGGCCGCCTCTCTCTGTCGGCTTTTCAGTGACATCCCTGAGCCAACGAGCTTATTCAAGGTCGAGGCATGCGGTTTTCACTCGTTCCGTCGAGTTCAGCCCTTTCCAGTTCTTGTGCTCGATATCGCGGCAACTGAAAATATCAGAACCTACTGCCTTGCTCACGGCTCCGCTTGCGATCCTGTCGGCGAGTTGTTTCGTAACCCACTGCTCTGGCGTGCGGCTAACTGCATAGATGCGTGCTGCATGTGATTCGAGATACTCGGTCCAACAGTATGCCTTGAAGGCGTTTCCGTACGTCACCTTCAAATGGGTGGGGGGATAAAAACCTCCAAAACCTCCAATACCTCTACCGAGCTTCTTCACGTGTTCAGAGGCTTGGTCCGCCATTTCGAATAGCAAGGCGAGTGAAGGGAAGAGCGATCTGTACTTTGCCAAGTGTCCGGACATGAGCGGCGACAGTCCACCCCTGCGTACGCGCTGCTCGTGTTCAATCAGCCACCAGACGAAGAGTTCTTGGGCCTCAGCATCGAAACAGTATAAAGCTGGACCGTCGCCTTTGTCGCCTGTCAGACACTCCAGGATACGTGCAAATTGCTGCTGTGCAATTGTGTCCGGAGCACGATCAACGTACTGAAACTCCTTACTCACATCGGGCCACACCAGCAGTTGGAAACGCTGGATCAACCCATCGTCCCCAAGCGGCACTCCGTTGCCGCCGCTAACGTATGCCGCCAAGCGATTTGGTTGGATGCCGCCGCACATGGACAG
>JAPKZC010000232.1:6588-7296 GCA_026394025.1 Candidatus Solibacter sp. | reverse complement strand
GGCCAACGCCGAAATCATCCTGTCCAAGAACGCGAGGGCCAATATGGTGACAGGGAATCAGCCCGGCCTGCCCCATCTCACCTTCAGCGATGAGCAGCAGGTTTTTCTGGGCGGCAAACAGATCGTCGCGAAGTACCTCGGGCGCGGCCACACCAACGGCGACGCGTTCATCTATTTCCCGGCCGAGCGCGTTCTGCATACCGGCGACCTCTTCGTCACGCCCGGCGCGCCGTTCTGCGATGTCGCCAACGGTGGCAGCATCAAGGAATGGGACGCCACCATCCAAAAGGTGCTGCAATACGATTTCGACATCGTGATTCCGGGTCACGGTCCAGTCTCCAAAAAGGCGGATCTCGTGAAGTGGGCGCAGACCCTGGCCACGGTTCGGACGCGCATCAAGGCGGCTTGCGCCGGTGGCGTGGAGGACGCCGCCAAGCGTGTCGACCTCACGGACCTCGGCATGGGCGCAGGCGGCGCAATGTTCGAGCGCGGCATTCCAGGAATGTGCAAGGAACTCGCCCAGTAGGTGCGCTGGCTCCACATCGTGGACGCGTTTCGAACTTTTATGGCCTGCCCGCCACCGGCGATCAGAGCGGCTTTCGAGCTGATTCAATCACTTGCCGCGGCGTGATCCGACGGCTTACCCTAAGTGCCCGTCCTTCAGCCTGAGTACTGTTTCCGGGTGCGCCGTCATCGGGGCAGAACCAC
>JAPKZC010000232.1:3162-6568 GCA_026394025.1 Candidatus Solibacter sp. | reverse complement strand
CGCCGGATTTGGCCGCCGCCTGGCCAAGGTCCGGCGACAAACCGTCAATGTGGAGTCCAAGAGCAGCACCTCTGAGATCGAGAGAGCGCTTCGCTCGGACCCCAGATCGCAGGCAAGCCACGCGGAGCAAGCAGGAAGGGCCGACCATTTCGCTTGATTGAGCGGAGGGACACCCCACCTTCGGATCGTGCGATGTGATATCTAGGAACTCATGGTTGAATTCAGTGGCGAAGGGATCGAACAGTTCCTTTCCAGCCGTCCCAAAAACGCATGCTATGTCTTTGACGAACCGATTCGCGAGCTTCTGGATGCCGTCAAGGAGTCATGCCGTTCTCGCGTCATTACGCTACCCCGTACTACAACGCTGTGGCGAGCCCAGTTGGGTCATGATTGGAAGGTAGAGATTTTGGAGATCTGCGAACATAAGGCCCGGAGGCCGTATCGCGCCCCTTACCAGAAGAAACGAATGAAGCCTCTTCAGGGCCGAGGTGAAGGGCGCCTAAACCCGAAAGGAACTGCTTGCCTTTACCTCGCCCAAAGTGAACACACTGCGATGAGTGAGGTTCGGCCCTGGCGGGGGGAATACATTTCACTCGGTCGGTTTCGGGCGACTAAGCCCCTACGTCTTGTCGATTGCACCTCGGAAGAAGAAGGTTGCCTAGATGCGCCAACCATAGAGAACGCGGCGTGGGGAGACATCAATGCGGCGTTTGCGAAGCCCGTGGTGCCTTCAGATCCCGCCAGCGATTATGTGCCGACTCAAATCCTCGCAGAGTTGTTCCGGCGTGAGGGGTATGACGGTATACAATACCGTAGCAGTATTGACGCTACAGGAAAAACCGTGGCGCTCTTCAATCCACGCCACGCCACCTGTGAGCAGGTTTGCCTGAGAATCACAACGTCAGTAACCTACAATTTCGACATAGCCAACGACTTGAATATGAAACTGCCCAGAAGTAACTCCCTTGAAGGTGGCTACTCTTAGATGTTCCCGGGGGAGCCGCTTCCCGTCAAATTGACGTAAGACGCGGAACCGTACACGTAGGATAGTCAGGGCACGAGATTTCCCAATGTCAGCGTCAGGCGACAACAGGCCCGTGTACCGCGTCGCCGGGTGCCAAACAACTCGGGAGATATTGCGTTTCAACTGGGTATCAGGGACAACTGCTGGGAGAAGTAAGGTCTGGCGACCGGGTTTATACTAAAAGAGAGTTGAGAGTCGCAAATGGATTGGTCATTCTAGGAGGTAACAATTTGCAGGGCCTCGACCAAACAGTGATGACGTATCTGGAAGTGGCCGGTCGCCTCTTTCAGCAGGCTCAAAAGCCCGCCGAACCGCAATCGTCCATCCGAGTCGTCTGGAGCCCTACCAGACTGTTCCAGGAGGCGGTCTTAGCGGCCGAGGAGTCGGAAGCGTTTTCTGCGCTTTTGGCAGCAGCCAAGGAGGCGTATAGTCCGACTCATCCTCAAATGGAATATTCGCCCTGGACTCGGTCTGCCGTCAGTTCATTCTTTCGCCGTTCCGGGGTATACAGTTCACACTTCTCGGGTGAGCGCATCGACCCAAGAGCGATGACGGACCAGTTCCAGTTCGCATTCGGCTCCACCACGCACCACGTGAAATACGTAGCCCCACTGGAATTTGTTTCGTTCGGATTTGAGACCGTTGATTGCGGGAGCTACCAGATCCGGAGGTACTCGCGCCAGGAATTGGACGAACTGCTAGGGAACGACACGCGCTCAGTGTTCTACCAGAACTTGCAAATCGATACCGCTGTGCTGCAGGGGTACTGGTTCATTGTTGTGGAGGGAACTGAACCGCATCCGTTGTGCGCCGATCTTCCAACGGGAGGGGAATCGTCGCGGCCTGTGCAGTTCTCGCCATATCCACATTCGCCAATCGTTCCTCCTGAGGATCCACCAGATATGCGCGGGCTCGAGATGATGCCGCGCGACATAGGTGAAGGGCCGCTCTTTTACATCAACTTGAACGAGCACAGGACCTTGGACTTCTCCCGGTGGATGCAGCATATCGACCGCCTCTTTGACGTCGTGGCTACCCGCCATGATCAATGGCCATTCATCGACTTAGCAACAGGCTTCCAATTGAAGGCGTTTGGGTCCCGCGGGATGGAGTCACTACTCTGGAACGTCGCCTCTATAGAAGCTTTGCTGGGTGAAAGGAGGAATGGAGGTCTGACCAAGCTGATGGCCGCCCGGGTAGCCAGGGCACTGGGCAAGGATAATGAACGCCGAAAGATCCGAAAGCTTTTTGAGGGGATTTACGACTTTCGCAGCGCTATCGTCCACGGCGATGCGCGCTTACGGGCGAAGAGCATCCTTGAGTCTGAGGTGGTCCAAGCCCGAGACCTCGCATGCCTGCTCCTTCTGTGGATGCTGTCGTGGCTCGCTGACGTTGCCGAGAGGTGGGAACAGTCGCCCGTCCCCTTTCCGACGCGAGAACAGTTACTCGCAGTCTTGGACTTGGCGGAAGGCGATCTCGATACTGTTGCGAAACTGCTTGGCGCCGTACCCCCCAAATTCCCGTGCGTTCCTGCGTGGCTCGATCCGGAACAGTTGGGAGAGCGTTGGCGCGCAGAGGACAAAACCCGAATGCCGACCCCAGAGCAAAGCAGAGCGGCACAAGAAGCTTTCGGCACGGTACAGATCGCTGACAAGGGCTGACGACTGAGCCGGGTCCGATTAGTTCTGCTGCCAGTCTGGTCCCGCCGCTGCAGAGTCGTAGATGCAGGTACCTTCGCCACTGCAGGTCCCAAAGGTATTGTTGTATCGAACCGCCATTTTGGTCGTATCACGCCCATTGCTGACAAGTCCAGGCCCACCGATAGATCCTCCCTGACGCCGTAGTGTTGATCTGGGCCACTCGACGTATGATCGCCGCCCGGAAGGCGATCACCGTTCCCCTCTGATGGCGATCACGAGTTCGAAGCGGGTTCGAGTCCTTGATGGGGTTACCGGTCCGCTGGGTGGTTCTAGGGAGAATCTCTTAAGCCCACGTAATGGAATCAATCAGATAGCGGAGATCTGGAACAAGAACAATTGGCTCCCCATCGTGGACGCGTTTCGAACTCTGGTGTTGGCGCCGTCAATGGAGATAGAGTCGGCATTTCACAAGATCCGAGAACTGGCTGCTTGAAAGTGTCCGAACGGAGCGGGCCGAACGGGTCACGGGGACGGATAGAAGCGAGGTGATAATGATACCGAGTGCGGTATCATTATGGCTGTGGCTGGCGCCAAGACTCTTCAGAAGATGCGCAAGAATCCAATGGGGTGGCGCATCGAAGAATTGCAGGCAGTTGCGGCGGAAAACCTCGTTGAGTGGTGCAGGCCCGGTCGTGGCGGCAGCCACGTAGTTTTCAGTGCCCCCGGTGTCCGGGAGATAGTA
>JAPKZC010000232.1:1201-3050 GCA_026394025.1 Candidatus Solibacter sp. | reverse complement strand
GCTGCGGGAGGTATCGGAACAAAGTGAAAACAAGCTGGAATAGAAATCTTGACCAGTACCAGTTTACGGTTCGGCCCCTGTCCAGAGAAGAGGGTGGCGGCTACCTGGTGGAGTACCTGGATATTCCCGGATGCATGTCCGACGGCGAGACCATTGAAGAGGCGATCATGAATGGCCGGGAAGCCCTCCATGATTGTATCGAGGTGTTCAAGGAATCGGGCCGAAAGATACCGAAGCCCACCATCGAGGCCGCTCAATGGCGTCAGCGCCTGCCGCGAACCCTCTACTCAAAGTTAACGAAACAGGCCGAAAACGAGGGCGTCAGTATCAACAGTCTGGTGACGGCGATCATTGCGGAGGCGATTGGGGCAAGGCAGGCGCGTTGATCGGGGCCGGCGGCAGAGTCGGGAACGGCGACTGAGACCAGTCCGCGGCGCCTCGTCCAGCAGTTCGAATCCCTAACGGGGATTACCCATCGACCAGTGAAACCGGCTGAAACCGCAAGGCCGTTTCGGGGAAGACTGTGCCTCCCCATCACGGTCTCGAATTCCGGTATCTGGTAGGTCGGTGAACCATGGTATCGGTTCACTAAGGTTAGCTTTGGCGCCGGCTCCGATCCCGTTATCATAGTCACAGCCATACGACTTGCTATGTCCGATTCAGCGCAGCGCATTAAGGACCTGGAAGAGCAACTGGCCCACGAGTTGGCGGCGCGCCAGTCGCTGGAGCACTCCCTGCGCGAAAGCGATGCGCGCTTTCGCTCCATGGCCAGGAACCTGACTGAAATGGTGCTGGCCTATGACATGAACCGGCGCCTCACGTTTGTCAACCCGGCGGTGCACACCCTCACCGGCTACTCGCCCTCCGATCTGGAGCGCCAGCAGTTCATCTGCTGGGTGCAAATGGAGGATCGCGACCGTATGCTGGGCTACTGGGACCGCCTGTTCGAGGGCCATGCTTACCAGGAGGAAGAGTACCGCCTGGTGACCGCCGACGGTCGCGTGAAGTGGATGTCCGCTTCTTGGGGCCCCATCCTCGACGAAACCGGACGCCAGGTCGGCGTGCAGGGGCGGGAGCGCGAAGTCACCCATCGACACATGGCGGAGGAGACCCTGCGCATTCGCGAGGAGCGCTACCGCACCTTGTTTGAAGACTCGCCGTTTCCCATGTGGGAGGAGGACTTTTCCCGCGTCAAGGAGTTCCTGGACCAGTTGAAGGCGCGCGGCGTCTCCGACATTCGCGCCCATCTCTCCGCCCACCGCGCCGACGCCGCGGAGTGTGTGCGCCGCATCCGCGTGCTCGACGTGAATCGCTCGGCCCGCGAATTCTACGGCGCCACCCACGATCAACTGCTGGGCGACTTGAACAGGATCTTCGACGACGCGGGCTACGAGGTTGTGTGCCAGGAAATGGGCGCGCTCGCGGCCAACAACTCGATGTTCCGCGCGGAATTCGAGACCAAAACCTTCCGCGGCAATCCGCGCACCGTTACCATGATCGTCTCGCTTGAGCCTTCGCCCGGAGACTGGTCCCGCGTCATCGTTTCCTTCTTTGATATTACCGACCACAAACGCCTCGAGGCGCAACTGCTGCAATCCCAGAAACTCGAAAGCCTGGGGAGGCTGGCCGGCGGAATCGCGCACGACTTCAACAACCTGCTCATGATCATTACGGGTTACAGCGACCTGCTGCTGGGCGATACCAAACTCGCGCCAGACGTGCGGTCCGGCTTGAGAGAGATCCGTAACGCCGGCGAACGCGGCGCGGAACTGACGCAGCAATTGCTGGCCTTCAGCCGCAAACAGATCGGACAGCCGCGAGCGCTCAATCTGAACTCGCTAATCCGCGA
>JAPKZC010000232.1:732-1172 GCA_026394025.1 Candidatus Solibacter sp. | reverse complement strand
CGAATCGCAGGGCATGCTGCAACGCGTGATCGGCGAAGCTATCGAACTTGTGGTCCGCCTGGATCCCGAAGCTTGGACTATCCGCGCCGACCGCGGGCAGATCCATCAGGTGCTGATGAATCTCGTGCTCAATGCCCGCGAGGCCATGCCCGGTGGCGGAGTGCTGACCATCGAGACCGGGAATGCATCCCAAGCGGCGGGCGATTTTCTGCACCTCTGCGTGGGCGATACCGGTGTGGGCATGGATGATAACACCCGCCAGCGCCTCTTCGAGCCGTTTTTCACCACTAAGAGCGTGAGCAAAGGGACCGGCCTTGGTCTGGCCACCGTCTTCGGCGTGGTCACACAGGCGGGGGGACACCTGGCGGTGGCCAGCGAGCCGGATCACGGCTCAGTGTTCAGCCTGTATTTTCCGCGCCTGCTGGTTCCGGCGAGCTTGG
>JAPKZC010000232.1:0-709 GCA_026394025.1 Candidatus Solibacter sp. | reverse complement strand
AGCAGCCGGCGCCTCAGGCTGTGGGCACGGTCTTGCTGGTGGAAGACCAGGCCGAGGTGCGGCGCCTGACCTGCACCATCCTCCGCAACATGGGATTCGCCGTCCTGGAAGCGGGCGACGCCGGCGAGGCGATCGCCGCGGCCCAACGCTTTGATGGGGAGATCCGCGTCATGCTGACCGATGTCATCATGCCCGGCGTGAACGGAAAGGAACTAGCGGAGCGCATGGGCAAACTGCGGCCCCAAACCAAGGTCGTATTCATGTCGGGCTACACCGACCGCATCATGGGCCGCGACGGCGCATTGGAGGAATCCGTGGTCTATTTGCAGAAACCGTTCACCGCCGAACAGTTGAGCGCCGCCGTGCGGCGCGTGCTGGAATAGTCGCGCGGCCATGTTTTTCGGCGCGTCCCCGGGCGTTATGCGAAAATACAGGACTGATGACTGAGTCACCCTTGAATACCTTGCCCGCGGCCACTGCGCAGATTCTGGCAGAGAAGATCCGCACCCGGCGCGCCCGCGTCGGCGTCGTCGGATTGGGGTACGTCGGGCTGCCCCTCGCGGTGGAATTCGCCAAGGCCGGTTTCACGGTCACCGGCATCGATGTCAGCGAAGAGAAGGTGCGGCGCGTCAACGCGGGGGATTCCTATATCGGGGATATTCCCAGCGCCACCCTGGCGCCACTGGTGGAATCGGGCAAATTGTGCGCC
>JAPKZC010001156.1 GCA_026394025.1 Candidatus Solibacter sp. | reverse complement strand
TGCCGGATTACCTGGCAAACTTTTTGAAAGGGGATGGGGAGTACCTGCGCTAAACTACGGAAGAACGGGAACGTACGGAAATAACATGCCAAAGTTTGAGAACGATTCCTATTGTTTTTCCGCGCGGATGGCGACCTCGAGGGCGGCCCGTGGCAGGCATGCGGCGTAGGCGGGCACTCAAAGCACTTACGGTCGTTGGCATTGGTCCCGAACGTGCATAATAGACAGGTTTCGGGGAATGAATGGTCACACGGATTCAGGGCAACGCTTATGTCTAGATTGGTTGTAGTTGGCTTAATTCTCGTTTTCAGCGCACTTCAGATGCCCGGCGAGCAGGAGCAGGCGCCCGTAAAGGAACTGGTTCAGTACGTCCGGGATGCCCAGAAGGCAGGACTGAAGGACGCCCAGATCCAGCAGAACGCTGTCAAGGCAGGTTGGCCGGCGCTGGACGTCGGCAACGCACTTGAATTTGTGCGCACCGGGTCGGCAAAGCCGGCTGGGGGTGAGGCGTCCGCGGAAAAGAGCGCCCCAAAAGAGCCGCAGGCCGCGGCGGCGCCGCCCACCGTAACCGCCGCGCCGGCCCAAACCACGACAGCGCCACCGGCGAACCCCCAGACCCCGCCGACCCCGCCGGGAAGCACGCCCACCGAAGCGCCGGCAGACGCGGGATCGGCGGTCGTGAGCAGGGGCGTGCCCGACGACTATCGCATCGGAGAGGGAGATGTTGTGCAGGTCAGCGTTTGGGGAGAGCCCGCGGCCAGTGTCGGCAGCGTTGTAGTTCGCCCGGACGGAAGAATCACGATGCCCTTAATTAAGGATATTCCGGTATCCGGGTTGACGCCCGCCGAGGCGGAAAAGACCATCACCGACCTGCTCTCCAAGCAGATCAGGGCCGCAAACGTAACGGTGATCGTCAATCAGATCAACAGCAAGAAGGTCTTCTTCGTCGGCGGCGGAGTCAAAAAGGAAGGCCCCCTCGCGTATACGTACCGCATGACCATCATGCAGGCCATCAGCGAGGCCGGAGGGCTGACCGATTATGCCAAGCGAAAGAAGATTTACGTGCTGCGCAACGAAAACGGGAGGCAATATAAACTCTCGTTCGATTACGATGCGGTGTTGAGAGGCGAGCACATGGAACTGAACATCCAGTTGCTGCCCGGCGATACCATCGTGGTGCCCAACCACTAGTCCGATGGCCACACTCTTTAAAGCGTTACTCATTGTGGCGGCGTCCAGCGGCGCCATCCACGCACAATTGTCGTCGTCGGCCTACCGCGTGTTGGGCCAGACGGACCTCCGGCAGAACGGTCTCAACCTGGTGCAGGGGGTGGAATTGTACCTGCCGTCGAGCATTGCGCTGGATGCGCGTGGCGGCCAGACGCACCTCTACATCTCGGATACGCGCAATTCGCGCGTCATGGGGTGGGCCGATGCGGCATCGTATCAGATGGGCGACGCCCCGGCGGTGGTTCTGGGACAACCGGGGCCGCAGTATTCGAGCACGTCCGGGATCGGCGTCAAGGGCTTCAACTCGCCGCTGGGCCTGGCGGTGGATCCGCTGAGCGGCAACTTGTACGTGGCGGATTTCAACAACAACCGCGTGGTTCGATTTCAGTCCCCGTTTGCGAACCCAAGCCGGATCGAGCCCGATGCGGTTTATGGGCAGCCAAATTTCAGCAACCGCACGGCGTCCGCCGCTTCGAGTACTTCGCTGAACCAGCCTCGTGCCGTCGCCTTCGACCCGGCGGGCAATCTGTGGGTCGCCGACAGCGGGAACCATCGCGTGGTCCGGTTCAGCGCGGCGGTATTGAACAGCCCGGCGCCGGTAGCCGCGGATACCGTCATTGGCCAGCGGGATTTTTTCAACAGCAGCGCCAACGCGGGCGGGCTGGTTTCCGGTTCGGGCTTCGACACGCCTACGGCCCTGGTATTCGATCTGCAAGCCAATCTGTACGTATCCGACGGCCGGAACTCGCGGGTCCTGAAGTTCTCCGCTCCGTTGGGACCGCCGGGCGGAAACCCCACGGCCAGCGCGGTATGGGGACAAAGTAACTTCGCGAGTCGTGGCGTGCCGCAACAGGCCTCCAGCTCGACCATCGCGGTACCCGGCGGCCTTGCCGTTGATGGTGGCGGCAACCTCTACGTGTCCGCGCCCAATGACAACCGGATCCTCGTCTTTTCGACGGGTACAACCCCGGGGGGCGCCGCCAGGAATGTACTCGGGCAATCGGACTTCGCCACCACTACGGCTAATACGGGAGCGTTCCCGCAGGCATCGCCTAATTCGCTATCGGGGCCATCCGATGTCGAGGTGGACCAGAACGGTAACGTTTTCGTGACGGATACCGCGAACAACCGGGTGCTCGAGTTTCCGCCGAACGCGAAATCGGCTAACCGCGTGTGGGGGCAGAGCGATTTCGTATCGAACGGAGCCAACCAGATCAAGCCCGCCAGCATCAGTCTCCCCTACCAGATGGTCATCGACTATTCGTCGGCGCCGTTTGCGCTGTACCTCGCCGACACGTCGAATCACCGCGTCCTGGGCTGGAAGGATTCGGCGCATTTTCGAAACGGAGACCCCGCGGACCTGGTGATCGGGCAACCGAATCTACGGACTGCGGCCGCGAACGTGGACACCCAGGGGTCGCCGAATCCATCGAGGACATCACTTTCGGGTCCGACTGGAATTGCCGTGAACCCGAGTGACGGAACGCTATTTGTTGCGGACTCGGGGAACAACCGCGTGCTGCGGTACCCGCGGCCGGTGAACCAGAGTGGGCGAATCTCGCCGGATGTGGTGATCGGGCAGGTGGATTTTACCAGTGCGTTATCGGCGGCGGTGAATGCATCGTCCTTGAATGCCCCGGGTGGCTTGGCGATCGGGCCGAACGGAGATCTGTTTGTCGCCGACAGCGGCAACAACCGCGTGCTGGAATTCCCCGCTGGGGCAGGAATCGGAGCATCGGGCATTCGCGTTTTCGGGCAGCCGAACATGACGACCTCTGCCCGGCCCAGCCAGGTTTCTCCGCAAACTCTGACGGCTCCCCAGGGTATCGCAGTCGATCCGGCTTCGAATCTCTATGTCGCGGATACTGGGGCCAACCGGGTACTGATCTTTTCCAACACGCAGAACGGGCCGCCGCGGGGGATGGCCGCGACTTTCGTGATTGGGCAGGGAAGTTTTGATGCCGCGTCCGTCGGCAGCTTCAGAGCGCCTGTCGGCGTTGCCGTGGACAGCAACGGGAAGATCTACGTCGCCGACAACGGCAACAACCGCATGTATTTCTGCCGGTGGCCGGTGCGGCGGCGACGGCGATTGTGGGTCAAACGCCGGGCGGCGCCAATCCCAATTGGGATTCGCCGGATGGCCTGGCGACGCCCGCGAGCCTCACCTCCCCGGTGGGTGTGTTTGTGGACCGGCAGGACACGCTGTATGTCGGCGATGCCGGGAACAACCGCATGGTGCAGTACCCGAAGCCGGCCGCGGTGGTGAATGCCGCGACCTTCCAGGCGAGCGTGCCGGTGGCTCAAGGTGCACTCGCGTCTCTTTTTGGTGCGGGACTGGCGGCCGAGGCGTCCGTCGTTTCCGCGACTACGTGGCCCAGAACGCTGCTCAACCGGCAAGTCGTCATCAATGAGGATCTGCCGGCGCCGATCTACTACATGGGGCCGGGGCAGGTCAATTTCCAGGTTCCGTCGAACGCGCCGCTGGGCACGGACCGGATTGCGGTGCGAACGGCGGATACCGGTGAACTGGTGGCGGGCGGGAGCCTGTTGGTCTCGGCGGCCGGGCCGGGGATCTTCACCGCCAACCAGGCGGGGACCGGGCAGGCGGCGGTGGTCAACCAGGACGGCACGCTCAATTCGTCCTCCAACCCGGCGCCGGTGGGATCGACGATTCTGATTTACGGCACGGGACAGGGGCAGGTGAGTCCCGCGGTGACCGACGGGACGGCGGCGCCGGCCGCGCCGCTCTCGAGTACCGTGGCGGTGCCGACGGCGAGCGGAACGACGTGTTTGAACAGCCAGCCTTCCATGTGCGTGGCGATGGGGAGCGCTTTCGGCGATGTCAAGTACTCCGGACTGGCGCCCGGCTACATCGGGCTCTGGCAGATCAACGTGGTGGTTCCGCAGGGTGTGACCGGTACCGTGCCGGTGCGCGTGATTATCAACGGGAGCCCAAGCAATTCGGTGACGGTAGCGGTGCGCTGACACCGCGAGAAATAGTGTTTCATCGCGCGCCGGCGATGGTCTGTCCCACCCTCAGGACTTGTTCTTCCCCGGCAAAGACGCCGGATTCTCATGCGTGCGTTCCTTGAATTTGCCCTTCAGGGACGACGCCAGCGATACCGCGGACTCGCCGAACTTGTCACGCATACGGTCCGCCGCGGCCAGCGTCTGCTTCCACTTTTCGTGGCGTGCTTCGCCCAGCAGGTCCATCTGCTCGCCGCCTTCCGCCCATCCCGCGGCATGTACGCCGAGCAGGCGCACCGTCGCGCCCGCCTTCCAGTTGCGCCGGAACAGCTCGCGAAT
>JAPKZC010001036.1:4500-10496 GCA_026394025.1 Candidatus Solibacter sp. | reverse complement strand
TGGATCGCCCGCGAGCCCGCCAATCCCAAACCCTACTATCACCTGGCCCAGTTGTACCGCGTGGCATTCAAGCCCGAGGAAGCTCTGGGACTGCTCCTCGAAGCCGTCCGCCTCCACCCCAACTTCGCCGAAGCCCATGCCTCCTTGGCGGAACTGTACGTCCTGCGTGACGACCATGCCTCCGCCTGGCGCCACGCCCGCCTCGCCGAAGCTAACGGCATTCCCCGAGTCGTCGAGATGCTCACCCGCCACGGCGTGAAATAGCGTGACACCGTCGCCTCCGCGGGGCGGGCGGCGCGCTCCCAGCCAAACCGCCGTCGGCGCATCGCTTCCGGGTGGTGGTAAGCCATCGTGGGGCGGGCGCCCTCGCCCGCGCCGGACCCCCTGGTCCGGCCCACCGCGGACCCGACCGACAGTCTGAACTTCTTCACTGGACTTCAGAGACAGGACGCCAGTAGTCCGCGGTTAGTTAGCAGCCTACGCCCACCACCGCCGCCCGGAGCGCCATTTCAACCGCAAGAGGGCCAAGCCAATGAGGCTCAAAGCCGCGTAAAGCGGGGCCACGTGGATTTGGAGATAGGAGAAAATCGACACCTCCCTGACGCTGTAAGTGCCTCGCAGCGCCTCCGTCGCTCTTGACTGTAGGCCCGTTACGCGGCGGTACAGGGTACTTTTTTCGTCCGGGTCGAGCTTCCCACCAGCCCTGATGATGTTCAGGAGTGTGTTCACGGAACCAATCTCCTCCCGCAAATCACTCGTGGGGCGCTCCCCAATAGCGGGCGCGCGCGGGTTCAGTAGCGCCCTCTCGAAAGGCCCTACTTTCGCGCTGAACTGCTTCGCGGCGTCGAGGGGATCCCCTGCGTAGCCAACCGCGAACTCGATCAGTCCCGTCAGCGATTTCTGTAGCTCCGTGACAGCATCCTGTTGCACCTTCCGCTCTTGCCAGTAGTCCACGCCGAGCCAGCCGAAGATCAAAAGCGCCAGCGCCAGCGGAAGCGCCACCAGGGGTTGCACCAAACCCGACCATCTAGGTCGTCCTCGGGTCAGCCACCGTTCCTCGATTTCATGCAGCACGGCCCGCCGGCTCGCAATCGTACGGAGAATCGCATCGGAGAACTTGGTCGATCCGCCCACGCGGACCAGGGTTTGCCAGACCGCATCCGCTTCCACCACCCAGCTCCGGTACCGTTCCAACAGCGGCGCCAAACCCGATCCGGCGCCGTCCCTCTCTGCCACAGTTCGCGCTCGCCGCAACTCGTCCTGTTGCGCGTTCAGAAGCTCGATACTCCGCAAGGTTGCCTCGGCATATGCTTCTCGAACGTTGTCGGCGTCCAAACGGACCAGGTGCTCGTTCTCCGTGGCCAGCAGGCTTCGAATCCTCTCGATTGCGCTCGCCATCTGCTCATCGGCTTGCCTGGCGAGCAGCTCATCCTGCCGCTGCTGCTGCGGTGCGCTGGCCTCGGCCAAAGCCGTCTGCACGCGCGCCAACTTCCCCGCTCGGGCGGCCTCGGAGGAATTGAGAAGGCGCGTGGCGCTCGCGATTTCGGGCACCGGGACGGGCGGCCGTTCGTCAGCCATCTCCTTGAGCGCGCCGGAAGCCCACTCCTGGAATTCGTTGCGGAACTTCGCCTCGTCAAACAGCAGCACGCGGTCCACCACCCGTTCCAGGGCGTCGCGGACCTCAAAGCTCGAATAGCCGATCATGATGGCGCAAGTTCGTATCCGCGCGCGTTCCTCCGCCAGTCGCATCTGCGCGTCCACGATCTCGCGCCCATGGTCGATTTCGTCCAACAGGAATGCCGATTCCGATACCTGAACCAGAATCCGCCGCCGCTCCGTCCCGCTCAGCACAAAATCGAAGCGCACTCCACGAAAATCGACATCCCGCTCCACGGACACCCCAAGTGCGCCGGCCGATTCCTCCATGGCGTCGGCCAAGCTCGCCTTGCGATTCCGGTCGCCCAGGGCGGAGCGGGTGATGTCGCGTATGGCTTCGGGACCCAGCGGTCCGCTTCCATCGGCCCGGACTTTGTATGCCTGATGGGCAAGGTCGAGCAGGCGGCGCGCGTTGTTTTGGCTGACGTCGTACAAGCGGTCGAGTGCCTTGGGGCTGAAAACCTTCTCCAGGTCCGGCGCGTATGCCCGCAACAGTTTGGGCGCTTCCTGGCGTTCCAGCGCGATCTCGGTAATATCTTCCCGGCGGATGCGCGCGTACACATCCTCCGGCAGGCTGTCCCATGCCTCCGATACTCCCGATACAATCAACACGTGTCCGCTGCCGACAAACGCTTCCGCCAGATCTTTTAGCAGGCCCCAGGACGCTTTCTGATCTACATCTTGTCCGCGGAAGGTCATGCGCTCGTGTTCGTCGATACACAGCAAAAACGGCAGTTCGGCCCGGCGGTAAGCCTCCAGCAGAAACCCCAGCGCCAGCCACGCCTGCTCTGGCCTTTCGATGCCGTTGAGGCTCACACCCAGGTCTCTCATTTCACCTGGAGCCAGTTGGTTGCCCTGTAGCCATTGCACGGCGAGTTTGCCCACCACCGGATGGGCGATTCGCGAATAGGCCGTCGAGAAGTCCGCCGCCAGCGCGCGCGCCGATTCCTCCATGTCGCGCTGCACCGTTCGCACCAGCCCGCTCGCCGGCAGCAGATCCTCCCGCACCAACTCGATTCCGATTGCCGGTTCGGCCGCGATGCGGTCCCGCAGTTCCTTCTCCGCCGCGCCATGCAGCGTCTCCGTACCCCCCGCCTGGCCGCGCGACCGTAGAGTCACCAGAATATGCGCCGAAATCAACCGCTGTAAGTCCTCCGCATGCAGGTTCTGGCCGATATGATTCCGGTAGAGTTCCAGGCGCTTCGCCGTCTGCAGTTTGAGCCTGTAAAAGACCGGATCAATTGCAGGCACGCATGCGTCTTGCCCGCGCCAAATCGTCCTCGCAAGCCGATGGCTGCCCCCGGCCAGTTCGGCTGCGCGGCGAAGCGATGCGACGCTTCCAACAGTTTCGTCTCCGCCTCCCGGAACGCTATGCTCTCATAGGTGGGAATCCGCTCGATGGATTCCGTCACCACCGTCTTGCGTGGAAACGGATTGGCGGGGGCGCCGGCCCGCTCGCTCATACCTGCCTCCCCCAGCTCGTCTGCTGTAGCGATTTCGCGTACGCCTCGCGCAGATCCTGCTCCCCAATGGGGGCCATCCCGCTCCCCGCCTGTGCCGGAAGCGCAGTGTTCGATTGCACCAGTTCCGCAAGTTTCCGGTTCATCGCTACCCGGCACAGATTGAGCACCATTTTGATGGCTCGAGGTTCGTCTCCGCCACGTGTGTCGGCGAAGATCCACTGGATTGCGGCCAGTTCGTACGGCGTGAGAGTAGCCATGCCGGAAGGCGCCCCGGGGTTCCGGAAAATCTTCAGCCTTTGCGTCAGCAAGGCGATGCCATCCTGCTTCGTCAACGCCGTCAGTCGCACCGCGCACCCTGTGTAGTCGCCGCGCCCCAGCGCCTTGCGGAATAGTTCCGTGACCAGGTTGTCCTTCGTCAGGAAGATCAGCGCCACATTCAAATCCTTCAGCATCCCATGCAACTTCCGAATCCAATCGAAGTTTCGGAAATCCACTGCGTCGACCATCAGCACCAGCATGGGCAACCCCAAATTCTGTTGCGCAACGCTGTTGAACAATCCGGCCAGGACCGTTTCGTCCGGGTCCTCGGGCTTGATGAAGGCATCGCGGCTCTTGAGAACCGTGTCGTCCCCGTTCGACTGCCGGAAGTGTTGTTCGAGCCGCAGCCGGATCTCCAGCAGCAGCCTCCCGAAGTGTCCCGTGGTCACCGGAAGCGTTCGGAAACTCGGCGGAGTCAGGCAATGCGCCTTCATCAGGTGCGCCACGAAGTTGCCCAGCGTCTTTCTCCCGCCTCCTCCCGGACCTTCGATCAGCAGGACCGGCGGTGTTGCGGTGTCGATGCTGGTCCCCTCGCCATCCAGGAAATCGGAGATCTCCTTCACTGCCGTCGCGACGCTCCCCACTTGCGCGAAATACCCCTCGAGTTGTTGAATGGCGAAGATATCGAGGGGCTTGGAGAGATTCACCCGCACCGCGCGCAGGTCGAGCCCATGGATTGGGTCCCGCACCGGCTCGAACGGGTGGTCTTGCAGCAGAAAGCCTCGATTCAACCAGTCTTCACGGCTCGACATAAACCCTCTTGAACTCCTAGGATTCCACCATCAACTCGCGAAAATGCGATTGCAGCAGATCGTCCAACATCTGCCCCCGCGCGGCGCCGGACGGATTCGCGTCCCCGCAGATCGCATTCATCCGGTCCATTGCCTCCAGTGGAAGCATGCTGTAAATGCCTGCCAGCACCAACGCCCGGCGGATATTTCGCACCGCCTGGAGATCGTCTTCCAGGGTGCGCAGCGGGCTGTAGACCTCCCGGAAAAAGCGCAGCAGATCTTCCGCTTTTTCCAGTTTCCTTTGCCGGAACAACTTCAATTCGTCCTGCTTGGCGATGACTTGCTGCTGGCGGCGGAAGAAGAAGTAACTGATCGCCGCGCCCGCGATGACGCCCAATAGGTTGGTCACAAAGGAGAGAGCCATGTCGAGGGATTTGTCCCCGCGTCCCGCCGAACGCTCCAGTGGAATCGTCTCCAGCTTCTCGGCTTCCATGGCGCCGGCGCTATACACGATGTCGCTTTCCGTCTTTGCCAGTCTGTCGCTTCGCAGACTCGCCGCATACCCGATCCAAAGTCCGCCGTTGGCCAGGCTGCCGTCCACCGTCGCCGTCAGTTTCCCGCTGCTTCGCATTTCATCCAGCAGGCTTTTCCAATCCTCTATCTCCCGCAAGCCGAGCCGTTGAGCAATCACCTTCGGGTCGAGACTCGGATCTGTGCCCGTTGGCCCTTTTCCAGATCCGGCGGTTAGATTGAAGAAGCGCACCTGCAACGGTCCGTGGCTACTGAACTCCACTCCCGTGTTGGGCGGCGCCGCGGTACGCGCCTTGCAGAAGATGAGGCCGAAACGCGCATACTCGGGTTGCTCCAAAGAGCCGCGATCGATTTCGAACGTTTCCGTCGCTGCCGCCGTGGCGCACGTGACAATGTCGGAACTCTTGCTCGACGCGTGAACCAAACCAGCCAGTCCCGTGGCAGCGACCAATAAGCCGAAGCTCATGTGCCGCGGATGCACCATACGCTTAACAGGTATATCACAAACTCCAGCCTCCATCAGTCACACCAACATAAAATAGTCTCTAAACAAATGTAGTGACACAACTTACATGCGTTTTCTGCTTCCCTGGAACCCCGTCCCGCGAGGGGTCGTGTGTCATCCTGAAGAAGGGGGCAAGCTCCGCTTTTCGGCCAAGCTCAACCAAGTGAGACAAACTTGTCTCACTTTTTGTCTCGTAAACGCACCTAAATCATTTATTTTCAACAAATCACTACTCCACAGGCGAGACATGCATGTCTCGCCTGTGGGATTTTCCATCACGCTTCAGCTCGCCACTTGGGCCAGCCTCCGGTGTCGCCGTTGGCAAGCGGCCACGAATGCCGCCACCAGCGGACTCGCCGTGGCGGACATCTCCGGTTGGAACAACGTCGCCACAAAGAACGGGTGCCCGTCCAGTTCCACCGCCCGGATCTCGTCCTGGTCGTCCACCGCGCTCACGCACAGCGGCCCGCTCTCAATCAATCGCCGGTACCGCCCGTTCAGCCCGAAGCTGCAATGATACTCTTCCGTCGATTCCGCCGCCCGATACGCATTCCGCAGGTGCGATCCCTGCATGAACCGCACCCGCGCCTTCACCCCCGCCAGCCCGCGGTCGAGCGGCGTGATCAGCGGGATAGCCGCCCGTGGATTGCTCTTCTGGTGATCGGCATCCGTCAGCCCCAGAACGTGGCGCGCATACTCGATCAGCGCGTACTGGAACCCGGCGGAGGTGCCGAGAAATGGCAGGTGGCTGGTCCGCGCGAAGCGGATAGCGGAAATCACGCCGTCGGCGCT
>JAPKZC010001036.1:0-4390 GCA_026394025.1 Candidatus Solibacter sp. | reverse complement strand
TTCCCCCTGTTCCACCGAATCGGTGGAAACCCACGTGGTTTCCACCGCGCCTTCCGATGCCGCGGCAAGTGCCTTCGGTATCGCGTGGTGAGCCTTTTGTTGCTCGTTGAACTCCCCCAGGAGCCCAACTCTGGTCGCTGAGTGCATGGGCGGAATTATGTCACAGATTCAAGACAACCGAACCCGTAAAATCGTAAATATTTCGCGCCCCTTACACCTGGGAGAGCGCCAGCAAAGGAAAGTAGTCGCGGTACATCGCGTAGGTGAGGTAGAACACGTTGGGAAAACCGGTGCCGGTGGTCGCCCTCTCCGGCCATTTGCCGTCCGCCGTTTGCAGCCGCAGAAGGTATTCCACGCCCTGCCGGAATTGCGCCGACTCCCGGTCGCCGGCCGCGCGCAGCCCCAGCACCGCCCAAGCCGTTTGCGACGCCGAACTGGGCGCCGGCACGAAGCAATCCCGCCCATAACTGGCGCAAGATTCGCCCCATCCGCCGTCCGGATTCTGCACCGCCCGCAGCCACTTGGCCGCCCGGCCAAGCGCGTCCTCCACCCCCGGCGCGCCGCTGGCCGCCAGGCCCCGCATCGCCAGGAACGCTCCGTAAATGTAGTTCACGCCCCAGCGCCCGTACCAACTGCCGTCCTTTTCCTGTGCTGCCAGAAGATACGCCACCCCGCGGCGCACAGCCTCGTGGTCCGCCATGCCGCGCCGGCACAGGCACTCCAAAACCCGCCCCGTGATATCCGGACACGTTGGATCGAGCATCGCGTTGTGGTCCGCGAACGGCACCTGATTCAGTACCGCCCAGTTGTTGTCCACGTCGAACGCCGCCCATCCGCCGTCCTGGGACTGCATGGCCAGCAGCCAGTTGACGGCGCGCCGTTCGCAGGCCGCTTGCGCCTCCGGATTCGACGCCTTGGCGTGCATCAGCGCCAGCAGCACCATCGCAGTGTCGTCGATATCGGGGTAAAACTCGTTGGCGAACTCGAAGGCCCATCCGGAGGGCTCCGTATCGGGCCGCTTGACGCTCCAATCGCCCTTGCGCCGGACCTCTTTGCTGATCAGCCAGTCGGCCGCCCGGGTCATCCCAGGGTCGGCTCTCACCCCGGCTTCCCCCATCGCATAGGCGCAGATGGCGGTGTCCCAGATCGGCGAAACGCACGGCTGGAAGATGAAGCGGTCTTCGGTCTCGATCAGCAGGCTTTCGAAGTGGCGGATGGCCTCCACCCGATCCGGGTGGTCCTGCGCATAGTCCAGGGCGTCCAGCGCCATGATGAAGTACATCATGGCGGGGTAAATGGCCCCCAAGCCTTCGGTGTGGCGCGTGCGCGTCAGTATCCAACGTTCCGCTTCGCGAATAGCGGCCGCGCGAATCCGCTCGCTGCCGCGCTTTTCCCAGACCTTGAACACACGATCCAGGTGATGGAACAGGACGCTCAATCCCCAGCGTTTCGGCAAGGCCAGGCTCACGCCCGGCAGCAGCAGTTCTTCCAGGTCGAACCCCGCCGGCGCGCGCCGGTTGGCGGCGCGCGCCTGCACGATGGAAAGTGGCACCAGAATCGATCGCGTCCACGCCGACATCTCGTAGAGCACGTTTCCCGGCAGCATCACGATCTCCGGCGGCACCGAAGGCGCGTGCTTGCGCGGATACAGCCCGAACAGGCTGAGGTTGATCTTCACGTAACTGTTGGCCGCCTGCAAGCCGCCCAGCGCCAGAATGCGCTGGCGCGCGCCCCGCATGGCGTCGCCCTCCGGCGCCATACCGGCCAGTTTCAGGGCGCAATACGCCTTGATGGTTGCGCTTACCTCGGAGGGGCCGCCGGCATAGATATTGAACCCGCCATCCGGCATCTGGCGCTTCAGGATGGAGCGGGCCGCCCGGTCGATGCGCTCGCGCGTGGGCGGATTCCAGCCGCTTTCATCCGGCTGATTCAGCCAGAGCTGGAGCAGAATATAATCGGATTCCAGCGTGGTGTCGGCCGTCAGCTCGCCGCACCAGAAGCCCTCCGGCGCCTGCTGTGCGGAAAGCGCGTCCACCGCGCGCTCCATGGCGCGCGCCACCTGTTCCCCTGGGAATTCGGACGGCTGTTCGGCCAGCCGGCGGCGGCTTGGCCTCGTGGGTTCAATCCATTCGTACGCCATTGCTGAATTCACATGGTAGCAACGTACACTAAAAAGATGGACTGGCAACTGGACGCTGCCGAGTTGCGCGTGCTTGGCGCGCTGATGGAGAAGGAGAAGACCACTCCGGTGTATTACCCCATGTCGCTGAACGCGCTGGTCAACGCGTGCAATCAGAAATCCAATCGCGACCCCGTCGTCGCCTACGACGAAGAGACGGTCGATACCGCCCTGCAAGGCTTACGCCACAAGGGGCTGAGTTCGCGGATTTCGGGCGCCAGCCGCGTCCCCAAGCACGAGCATCGCTTCACCGAGCGCTGCAACCTGGGTCGCCGGGAGGAGGCCGTGCTTTGCGTCCTCATGCTCCGCGGTCCGCAGACCCCGGGCGAATTACGCGGCCGCGCTCTGCGTGCTCATGCTGCGCGGTCCGCAAACCGCCGGCGGGTTGCGCGGCCGCACCGAACGGCTCTACACCTTCGACGATCTGGAGGCCGTGGAGAATACGTTACACAGACTGGCGGAGATTGGGTTCGTCAAGAAACTGCCCCGCCAGACAGGCTACAAGGAACAGCGCTGGGCGCAGTTGCTGGCCGGCGATGTCGAGGTGGCTGAAGAGGCGGAGGCCGCGCCGCCAGAGCGCGGCCCGTCCGACCGCGAGCGCATCGCCGCCCTGGAGCGGGAAGTCGCCGAACTCAAACAAGCCTTCGAGAACTTCCGCCGCAATTTCGAGTAGGACAAAGAAGGCAGGTTTCACGCAAAGACGCGAAGCTCGCAAAGAGAAACCAGTTCGTTTTCCTGGCGTGCCTTGCGCCTCTGCGTGAAAATTTGTTCTTTTATGCCGCCTTGCTGCCCGCTTGCTTTTTTACCTCGTGCATGGGGTCGTCGCTGCCTGCAATCAGGGGATAGACGATGCCCGCGATGGCCGCGCCCGCAATCGGCGCCAGCCAGAAGAGCCACAGTTGTTGGAGCGCCCATCCGCCGACGATGATCGCTGGACCGGTGCTCCTCGCCGGGTTAACCGAGGTATTGGTGACCGGGATGCCGATCAGGTGAATCAGCGTCAGGCCCAGACCGATGGCGATGGGCGCGAAGCCGTGCGCGCCGTGCGCGGAGCGCCGGTCGGTGGCACCCAGAATGATCATCAGGAACATGAAGGTGAGCACCAGTTCGGCCACCAGACACGCTTCCAGCGAGTAGCCGCCGGGCGAATTCTCGGCGAAACCGTTGCAGGCGAATCCGCCCAATTCAAACCCCGGCTTGCCCGAGGCGATCACATACAGCACTCCGGCGCCCACCATGCCGCCGAGCACCTGCGCCACCACGTACGCCGGAAGATCTTTAGCGGAGAAACGCTTCGCCACCAGCAGCCCGACCGTTATGGCTGGGTTCAGGTGACAGCCCGAGATATGGCCAATGGCGTAAGCCATGGTCAGCACGGTGAGGCCGAAGGCCAACGCAACACCGACAAAGCCGATTCCCAGGCTGGGGAATGCGGCAGCCAGCACGGCGCTACCGCAACCGCCGAAGACCAGCCAAAAAGTCCCCACAAATTCAGCTGCGGCGCGTTTAGAGAGTGGCATCGAATGTGTCTCCTCTTACTGGACGAGGACGGTTTTCCCGGCCTCGATTTTGACCTTCTGATTGATGGGTGCGCCGCTGGCGGGTTCAATGCGGACCGAATACTCGCCCACCGGCAGCATCAGCTTCTGCGACGAATTGTTGAACTCGCCCGCGTGGCCGTAGAACTTATCGTTGATGTAGACCGCCGCGTACTTTTCCGGCACCGGGGTGCGCAGGCCCCCCAGCGGACCTTTGGGCGGGGGCAGCGGCTTCAATGTCTCCGCCAGTTTGGTGGTTTGGCCGGCCTTGAGATCGACCGTGGTGCTGAATTCCTCATAGCGCGGATCGACCAGCTTTACCTGGTGTTGTCCAGCGGGAAGCGCATACTTGCGGCCCATGCCGAAGTTGCCCGCGGGGCCAACATATTTGCCGTCCACGAAAACGACTGCGCGTCCTGGCCTGACGTTTGTCTTAAGGTAAGCCGTTGCAGCTTGTTGTGCCGGCAGGGCACCGGCAGTCAGGAGCAGCGTCATGACGCCGAGTCCTTTATAGATGAGTTTCACGAGTATCTGTCTCCTTCCGCAAGTGCGCGGGAATTGCGCGCTTGCGGTCATAGACAAGACTAGCCCATCCAGCCGTGGCGGGCAACCATTACGTGTTATTTCTGGCGGATTTCGTACGCCTGGTTCGGGAAACCGCTTGCCAACGCGC
>JAPKZC010000213.1 GCA_026394025.1 Candidatus Solibacter sp. | reverse complement strand
TCTTTAACGGAATCCGGGCGCCAACGCTCTATGCCGGCCGCGGCCAGGTGAATGCCATCGTGCCGTTTTCGTTGGACGTGGGCCCGCCTGCAACCCTGGAGGTCCGCGGTGATGTCCAACCCACTGCCAGTCTCCCGCTGCCCACTGCGTCCGTCAGTCCGGCGGTTTTTACGCAGGGCGGCACGGGCATTGGACCGGGCGCCATTCTCAACGAGGATTATTCGGTGAATTCGTTTTTGAACCCGGCGGCGGCCGGCTCCACCGTGATGGTGTTCGGAACTGGTTTCGGCTCGCTGGATCCGCCGGCGACGGACAACCAGATCGCCGGCTCCCCCGCTAATACTACGCGCCCGGTCACGGCGTCGATCGGCGCTCGTCCCGCGGAAGTGCTTTACGCCGGGGCCGCGCCCGGGTTGGTCTCAGGCGTAGTGCAGATCAATCTGCGAATCCCCAGCGGCGTGGCGCCCAACGTGGCAGCGCCTCTGTTCCTGACAGTTGGGCCCGCGACCACTCCGGCGGGCGTAACTGTGTCCATTCGATGACCGCATGGCTAACCGGGCATGGGTCCGGATACACTGGTGGGAGTGAAGCAAGACGCATCCTACTTCGAAGGCAAAGAGCCGGTCCTGGTCTACATCGGCAAAAAGCTGAAGGACTCCTTGCGGCTGGAGGAGATCTTCGCGGCGGCGAATGTGGATTACGGCGTGGAGGCCGATGAATACCGTGGCGGTGTGATCTTCCGTTCGGTGCGCGCCGGCGCCTTCTTTTACGTGCTGCCGGAAACGGTGGACGCGGCGCACGAGATCATGCGGCGGAACGGATACAAGCCCTGCTTAGGTGCGCCGCCGGACGTGGGGTAACGCGTCCGGCGGCCAACCACACTCACAACGCCGAGAGGAATTTCACCAGATCCGCCTTCTCTTGCGCGTTAAAGCCGATTCCGAAGCGCGTGTCGTAGAAGTTCACCGCGTCCAGCAGGGTCGCGGCGGAACCGTTATGGAAGTAGGGAGCGCGGCTCGACAGTCCTCGCAGGATGGGGCCTTTGGTCCTGCCGATGTCCTTCCACTTGCCGGAAATCAGCGCACGGCCGGGATCGGTGGTGGTCACGGCCTTATGCGTGGTCAAGTTTTCCAGCGTGAATACCGGCAGATCGCGATTTGCCGCCAGCGCCACATCCGCCACGCCGATGTTCATGGTACAGGTACCGGGGATCACGGCCACGCCGAGATCGTCGTTCAAGCCGGCCACGCCGGTGATCGAGATCGGCCGGGTGTTGAACAGCGCCTGCCCGCGCGCAATGCTCTTCCGCTCCTCGGCTTCCCTACGGCGGAAACCATCGCCAGCGGCGTTGGTCCAGGCGTTGAACAGCGTCATGGCTTTGGGGTTGAATGGCGTGCCTTTCGGGTTGAGCCCCAGCGGATCGTTGATCCCGATGAAGAACTCCTGTTGACTGAGGTTTTGCGGGCCGCCTTTGGCGCCGTCGTCGTCCAGTCTCCCGGCCTGGAAATCCGCCAGTTGCGCGGTGAAAAGCGCCATCTCAAAATCGACGATCGACTGCTGGTTGGCGGCACTGAGTCCTTTGCCCTGGGCGTGGCCCGTCGTGGCATCGAGCGCCTGCTGCAGGAGATTCTGTTGCAGTGTGTTGCCGGGGTGCGATTCGCGCCCGTCCCACATCACAGTGGCCAGGAACCGCAGGTTCGCCGTGGGCAGCGGCCGGCGGTAGACCGAAATCTTCTGCGTACTGTCGCATCCATAGGGGGTAACCACGGTAGTCACGGCGAACTCGGCGCCCGGAGGAGCCGGCAGTTCGACTCGGATCAGGCCCTTATTCAACAGCAGGCTGTACGCCTTCTTCTTAGCCGCAAAAGTAGAAACATCGGACGTATCGCAGTTGGAACCGTCATTGGGGCGGAAGATCGGGTCCGTGCCCAGCGAAGCGTAGAAACGGAAACGGATGTGTTCGGCGGAAACGCTCCAGCCGTCCGAGGCCTGGTGGCAGGATCCGCAGGAACGTCCGTTGGTGCCCAGGCTCTGAAAGAAAGCGTTGTCGAGATTGATCGGGCTATCGCTGAAAGTCGCCAGGAATCCCGTCGAGTTGGGAATCGGTAACAGGTTTGGGAGTTTTGAGTCGGCCGAGACCGGCTTTCGGATCGACGGCAGGGTTCCAACAGCCAGTATCGAGACGCCCGTGAACAGCAGCATCCTCATATGTAGTTTAGACAACTTGGTCCTCCTCTAAGTGCGAACTAGACTATAGTGCCGCAAGACCGCTCCCCGTTTCACGGTCCGCGGGATTCATTCGGTACTCCAGCTTACATGATCGGGTCGAGAACCGGGTGTATCAGCGCCTCTGGTGATGTTTGAGTACACTGGTAGGGCGCTTTATGGGGACCCCACTTGAATCAGGCCGCGCACTCCAGCAGGCCCGCGAGCAGATGGACGCACTATTCCGCCTGGTCCGGCCCGGCTCGCTCTATAAGCGCCCCATCGGCGAGCGCCACCGCATCGTTTTCTACCTGGGGCACGTGGACGCCTTCGACTGGAACCTGATGGCGCGCCACGCACTGGATGTCCCGTCATTCCACGATGGGTTCGACCGCCTGTTCGCCTTCGGCATCGATCCGCCGCCCGGCGAGTTGCCGGGCGACCAGCCCACCGATTGGCCGGGCCTCGCCGAGGTGGAGCATTACCAACAGCGCACGCGGGCCACGATCGACCAACTGCTGGGCGACGTTCCGGAGCAACTGCTGCACGCGGCCATCGAGCACCGCCTGATGCACGCCGAGACTTTCGCCTACATGCTGCATCAGTTGGAGTACGGGAATAAGTTGGCGCCCCACCAGGGGCGGCCAGGGAACCGCTCCGCGAACCGCGGAGTGTGCCGCGCG
This sequence comes from Candidatus Solibacter sp., assembly GCA_026394025.1. Taxonomy (GTDB): domain Bacteria; phylum Acidobacteriota; class Terriglobia; order Bryobacterales; family Bryobacteraceae; genus Solibacter. Next base: position 1,587 of record JAPKZC010000213.1, on the reverse strand, counting down.
GAATTGCTCCCCATCCCGGCGGGGCCCGCCGATCTGGGCCTGGCCGCGGGCGACGCCTTTGGCTGGGATAACGAATTCCAGGCGCATGCGATGGAAGTCCCCGCGTTTTCGGTGGCGCAGTATAAGGTGACCAATGGCGAGTATCTGGAGTTCGTCAATGAGGGCGCCGAGCCGCCGTTTTTCTGGGCCCGCCGCGACGCCGGCTGGGTGTTCCGCGGCATGTTCTCCGAATATCCCCTGCCGCTCGACACGCCGGTGTACGCGACCCACGAGCAAGCCACAGCGTATGCCAACTGGCGCGGCATGCGCCTGCCCAGCGAAGGCGAGTATCATCGCGCCGCCTACCATGGGCCGCGCTCCAGCAATCTGAATTTCCGCTACTGGGACCCGATCCCCGTGACCGCCGATGACGATGGCACGCCGCGGCCCATGCAACTGGCGGGCAACGGCTGGGAGTGGACGTCCACGGTGTTCGCGCCCTTCCCCGGCTTCACACCATTCCCGTTCTACCGCAACTACTCCGAGCCGTTTTTCGATGGCGCGCACTACGTGCTGAAGGGAGCCTCACCGCGCACCGCGGCCTGCTTTCTGCGGCCCAGCTTTCGCAATTGGTTCCGCCCCTCGTATCCTTACGTCTACGCGACTTTCCGCATGGTGACCTCCTGATGTACGCGCCTGCGCTCAGCACCCCATTCGCGCGCGACGTGCGGGCCGGCCTGACCCAGCCCGATCAGAAGACCCTGCCCTGCCGTTATCTCTACGACGACGTTGGTTCGGCACTCTTCGAAGCCATCACGTTACTACCCGAATACGGCCTGACGCGCGCCGACACCCGCATCATCGAGGCGCACGCGGAGGACCTGCTCGATTGCCTGCCATCCGACCTGGTCATCGCGGAACTCGGCAGCGGCTCGGGCGCCAAGACCCGTACCATTCTGAACGCCGTGCGCAAGCGGCAGAGGGCAGTCTATTACCCGATCGACCTGTCGGCGGCGGCGCTGTTCCGCTGCGCGAAGGAACTGAATCCACATGCCGTCGTCATGCCGCTGGAGATGGGCTATCTCGATGGACTGCGCGGCGTGGCCGCCCGGCGCGCGCCGGGTCAGCGCCTGCTGGTGCTTTTCCTGGGCAGCACGATCGGCAATTTCGAGCCCGAGGCGGCCATCGATTTTGTGGATTCCATCCGCCAGACGCTGGCGCCCGGCGACGCGTTGCTACTCGGCACGGACCTGGTGAAACCCACGGCGCAACTGCTGGATGCCTACGACGACCCCACCGGCGTGACCGCCGCCTTCAACCTGAACCTGCTGGGCCGCATCAATCGCGAACTCCAGGGGGATTTCGACCTTCGCCAGTTTGCCCACGTCATCCGTTACCACGAAGAGGCGCAGCGCATCGAGATGCACCTGCGTTCGCGCTCGTACCAGATTGTCAGCATACGCAAGGCGGACCTGATTGTGGATTTCGCGGCGGAAGAGACCATTTGCACCGAAGCCTGCCACAAGTTTTACCTGGAGCAGGTGGAAACCATGGCGGACGCCGCGGGGTTCCGCCTGGAACGGCAGTGGGTGGACGAGGAGTGGGGCT
>JAPKZC010000242.1:2225-6985 GCA_026394025.1 Candidatus Solibacter sp. | reverse complement strand
CAAATGCAACGCATCCTGGCCAGGATAAATTCTGTTGCGGCCGCGCGAGTGGTCCGCGCCGCCTTTCTACAATTCGAAAGTAGCATGGGGGAGTGCGGGATTTCGGGCGGGATTTCGCCAAGTGATTGACAGGATAGCGGTAAATGATTTTTTTGTTCGCGCAATGGTTAAACGTCTCTTCAGTTTCGCGGCGGAAAAAGCTGGAGAGAGGAGATGGAGTTGGATCCGCGAAATTGATGAAACGGTCTACCACAGGCCCCAGCCCGTCCAGAGCGGACAGATCGGTAAACGCTGCGCGACAAGGGAGGACCCATCGCTCAGACTGTCGGGCTGGGGCCCCGGGAGGGCCAGAGTACGAGTTGGCGACAATACGTCAACTTGGATTGGAAACCCGCTCCGGTCATTACGGCGGCTTATTCGGGATGGGATCTGTTCAAGCATGAGGCGACAAGAGCCGCCCGATCCGGAGCTCGTCGTACCAATGCTGATACAGCGCCTCGACACGGCACACGATCGCTTTCAGAAGGTTGATCCGGTGCTCGTGATACTCCTCTTGTCCATTATTCGATAGATATTGTTGAGGGCCGTCTTCGGGCACAGATTCCACCCAAAGCGCGTACTGGGCGTCGCTAATAAAACTGGCTTCGCGAACGGCCTCCGGGGTTGTGATCTGGTACTTGTTTTCCTCGGGCCACACCCTCTTCAGCTTCATCGCCGGGCTGATCGCTTGGTCTGCACGATTCGCTTCCAGCGGCCATACCCTCAAATTGCCAATGGTCCCATGCCAGACCTTGAGCACCTGAGGGATGCTCCACCGGTTCTCGATGTAGCGGCGAGCGTGGATGTGATCGATGTCCCAAGGGGAATTTGTGTCCTCCAGGCCATCAAGGCTGGCCGGGTCGAAATCGGGGAACCATTTTACAATCCAGCTCCGCTGCGCGTAATACAATAGCTGGCGCTTCTCCGAGAGCTTATCAATGAAGATATTCCAGGCCTCTTCTTGCCGCACGCGTCGATCTTCGACGCCCTTCCCGAATGGCGTGTTTTCCGAATGAGCGTACCAGCGTCGCGGATCATCGTCATTGTGTCCAAGATCTCCGGAAAGGTGATAGTACCAGTCCCAACCGTTCCAAAAGTCGCTCCCGTAAGTCTTGAGCCCACGTGCCTTCGTAACCACATGGCCGAGACAGTTCGTCAGCACCCGGGGAGGCATCATGGGAACAAGTCTGAATTTCTGGTTATCACCACGCAATGGAAAGCACTCGCTTCTTATCCAAGTGTTCTTGAAAAAGCTGCGTCTGTGCCGCCATAGGGCGTCCAAGCACGCTTTATGGTCGCTCGCGAACCAGCTCAATAGGGTTACTGCTCCCAAGAGGCGACGATGCTCCTCTTCCCCGGGCTCGGTCCAGTTATCAAAATGCTCGTTCAACCAACACAACAACAGAAAATAGATATGGGAAGACTTCGCGGACGAGGCAAGTTCCGCCGACAGCATCGGTGGAAGGCAAAACGATCTCCCGTTGTCCGGTTTGAGTGTCAGTAAGCGGTCGGCTCGCTCGAACAGATCGGGTGCCCTCTTCTCCATGAAATGAGCCAAGTCATGTTTGAAGCCCCGATGCGCCGGATCCCTGCCATGAACCAACCTGCGGAAGCGCGCCACGTCCGGGACGGCCGGTGGATAGTCTGCGTCCGGCATCGAAAGAACAAGACGCGTTGCCAGTGCGACCAGGCGCGATGGAGGCATTCGATTACGGCCCAAATCCTCCACCAGCTTATAGCAGCCCGGCCACACTGCTTTCAGGATCGAATAGCTCAACTCTTCGCCAGTCAAAACGGTACCGCCCGAGTTGATCCTCGCGAACAACGATTCAACGACGCCGCCTTCGCCGTCGTCGCCGGACCGAGCAGTGTTCTGAAGAAACTGCGTGCGCGGCAGGACGATGCCGGGGATCCTGGAGCTGGCATCGAGCGCGTACTGGCAACCACCTACGAGGTGATCAAAGAAGTTGCCATCCAGGCGCTTTTCGATAAACTTCCTCTTAGTTTCGTCGCGCCAGATCGACAACTTGCTGACCGATTGTCGCAGGGCCTCGCGAGCATCAGACGTTCTTACCGCTTCAAGTAGAAGACGAACGGGAACCGGAGCCTCCGCATCATGGGGCCAACATAGTCTGAGGCGTATCTTGCCTGCTCGGAATGTGATCTGCTGTCTGAGATCTTTCGGACAGGCGTGCTCGTAGTAATTCATCGCTTGGCGGCAATGCTCGGCGCTCAGTCGTTCTTCCGGGGCAGCTTTCTTGTACCCCCAGGGATGCGACAGAGTGATCACCCGGAAGAGAAACTCACGGTCATCCGAGAGCTTCGGCGGCGCAAGATCAACCCACAGGGCATGACGATCGGGTTCAGGGTCTTCGCCACGCCAGATGTCCAAAAATCCCAACCCAATCGCGAGAGCTCGTTGCTGGCCGTCGATCAAATGATGCGTCGGATCGCGTTGGACCTTGCTGCCCCTGAGTGGCCGGGTGCCCAGGTCTGCGCTGAACTCCGAAAGAAGGAACGCGCCTATGGGCAGGCCGCGCACCAGCGAGTCCCACAAGCGCTCAACCTGAGAGGGCTTCCAGACGGACCCGCGCTGTAGAGCAGGCAGGGCGGCATGCACCTCGCACTTACCCAGGGAGGCATCGCCTGGTAGCGACCAAGAGGCGATGTCCTCCAGCGTCAAACTGCGCAGATTCTCGCAGGCCTCCATTTGTCAGCTCCATTGTAATCGTGAAGCGCGTCGATTGGAGCATTTTAGCTCCAACTGTCACACTCGTCTGAAAGCCCCCTTGAAGCACTGCGGGGCGGATGGCACATGTCGCGACACGGGCCTTGTTGCATCGCCATGTTGTCCACTTGGACGATAAACGCATGTTCATGACATTTGCTCGGCTCAGTGGGTCAGATCCTCCCTCACGGCGTAGTGTTTACCGAAGGCGCTCCACTGCAGGACGGTGTGTCAATCTGACGAGCGCACTTCAACGCGGCGGGGGAACGGGCTTCGGTTTGCGCAGATCGTAGACGTACATGCTCCAGCCGATTTTGGCGACGGGCTCCCGCATGCGCAGCCCGGCGAGGGCGTTCAGCGGCACGTAAACCCCATTCAACGGAGTCACATTGGCCACGCAGAATTCGTCAATTTCGGCCCAGCCCTTCTCATCGGTGGGCTCCGGGAATCCCATCTCGTCGATTCCGTAATAGCGCATCTGCGCATTGCCGAAATAGAAGACGCGCGCGCGCCTGTTGCCGGCGTGGGCATCCAGCCAGAGGCCCAGTTTCTTGACATCCTGCCCCCAATCGATATTGGAATCCACCAGGTATTCGGGTCCGCGCCCCGGACCGCCCGCCAACTCGTTGAAGAAGGCCAGATAATCCGGCGTAATCCGGGCGCACTCGCCAATCTGCAATGCGCCGAGGGCCACCATCGCGAAGACGGCGGGCCGCCAGTTCTCCCGCGTGGCCAGCCACGCCGCCGCGCCTACATACAGAAACGGGTAGACCGGCAGGATATGGCGCATCCCGATGTTGATCCCACTGGTCATGCTGACGACAAAATAGAGCAACGGCGGCAGCCCAAGCCCCAACGCCATGGGTGAAATCCACTCCCGCCGCCACGCCTGCCACAGGCCGGCGGTCAGCAACAGCACCGCCGCACCGAGCGCCGCCATGGTGCTCTTCACCGCAAACACCACCGGGAAGTAATACCACCAACCGGTTTCGGAGCGTATCCCCATCAGGTAGCTGGAGTGCCCGCCCGCATTGTGTTGCGCCACCGCATTCAGCCCGAACAGGTAGGCGTGCGCCGGCAGGTGGAGCCACCGCCCCAGGTAGAACAATATTTCCCCGGTCGGGTTGCCCCGCACCACCAGGGTGGATAGCTGCGGCACGTTGGTGCGCCAGCAGCGCAGCGTCTCCGGCCAGTAAACCACCATCACCATTACAACTACGGTGGCCACGACGGTGCCCGCCGCGATGGCCGCGCGGCGCACCGGAAAATCCTTCGGCCTCCGGATCCAGCAGGCCGCGTACAGAATGGTCAGTGACGGAATCAGAAGTACGGCGGAGAACTTCGTGATTAGTGCCAGTCCTATTGCCGCCGCGGCTGCCAGCAATCGCCGCACACTGGCTGCCTCCAGGTACTCCACCCATAGCACGCAGGCGAAAAAGAAGAATGCCGTGACCGGGAAATCCGTCGTCACGTAGCGGCCATGCGCCATCAGATTCGGATCGAAGGCGCACAGCGCGGCCGCCACCAGGCCGGCGGCCGGCCCATACCTCCGGCGCGTCCACCATGCCACGGCGGAGGCGAACAGCAGGGTCAGCAGGATATTGGCGCTGCGCGCCGCAATCAGAATCGCATCGGCATGGCGCCGGTTCTGGTAACTTGGTCTTTCCGCTTGCCATCCGCTCCGTAACGCTCCGCGCTGAGCCCCATCAGCGTCAGCGGCAGCGCGCTTATCATTTTCACCAGCGGGGGATGTTCCACGTTCCAGGAATAGTCCCCGAACCTAAAATAGGAATAGCCAGCCGAAATGTGGATGCCCTCGTCCCAGGTCTGCGTTTCGCCCGTGGCCGAACGCACTTCGAGCGCACCCACAATCGCCAGAATCGAGGCCACGGCCGGCCAAAAAAAATGTCGGATGGTCATGCCAGATCCCCAGCATAGCAACCCCGTCTACTCAGCCCTGGATTTTGGTGTACACTGAAACAGACGAAACTTT
>JAPKZC010000242.1:0-2167 GCA_026394025.1 Candidatus Solibacter sp. | reverse complement strand
GCTTCCTAATCTCCCGACAAACGTATAACCAATGTATCCAGGCAGAAACTTTCCTCCTCGCAGGCAGAATCGCAGAGAGAACGTGAATGAGTCGATTCGCGTTCGTGAAGTGCGCGCGGTATTTCCGGATGGCACCACCGAGGTGATGCCGACCGCCGCCGCGCTACGCAAAGCCCAGGATCTGGGACTCGACCTGGTGCTGATCGCGCCCACCGCCGTGCCTCCCGTGGCCAAGGCAGTGGATTTCGGTCACTACCAGTACGATCTCAAGAAGAAGCAGCACGATGCCCGCAAGAAGCAGCATGTGGTGCAGGTCAAGGAACTGAAATTCCGTCCCAACACGGACGACCACGACTACGATTTCAAGAAAAACCACGCCATTCGCTTTCTTACGGAAGGCAATCGCGTAAAGGCAGTGGTGCAATTCCGCGGGCGCGAAATTGCCCACGCCGATCTCGGTAAGAAACTCCTCATGCGCTTCGCCGCCGACCTTACCGCCCACGGCACGGTGGAAGGCATGCCACGCATGGAAGGCCGCAATGCCCATGTGCTGATCAGCCCGGTGAAGACCTTCGTCAAGACCGACAAGCCGGAGAAGCCTGAAAAAAGCGACAAGCCTGCCCCTCCCCCGGCGACCTAGGCCGTCGCGGGACGCAGCGCGAACGGGCGCGATAGGCGGGGATGCCTGTCCCACTCATGATAAGATGCGAGAAGTGCCGCCCCAGACAAGCGGGTTTTTCCTCGCTCGGATCCGGTGAACATGTACAACGCCTTTTTCGGCTTCACCCAAAATCCGTTCAACATGAGTCCGGACCCTTCGTTCCTCTTCCGGAGTCCGCAGCACGAAGAAGCGCTCGCCAGCCTCATCTATGGCGTACAGAGCCGCAAGGGATTCATCGCTCTCACCGGCGAAGTCGGCACCGGCAAGACCACCATGCTGGAATGCCTGCGCGATTTCCTCAACGCGCAGCAAATCACTTTCGCGTCCCTTTTCAATTCCCGTCTCACCGTCGAGCAGTTCTTCGAACTCCTGGCCTACGATTTTGACCTCCGGTGCAACCGCCTCTCCAAAACCGAGGTCCTGCTCTCGCTCAACAATATGCTGCTGGAACGCGCCAGCGCCGGACGCACCACCGTGCTGATCGTCGACGAAGCCCACAACCTGGGGTGGGATGTTCTGGAAGAAATCCGACTCCTCGGCAATCTGGAAAACCGCCGTGGCAAACTCCTGCAAATCGTCCTGTCCGGACAGCAGGAACTGGATCGCAAACTGGAAGCCCCTGAATTCCGCCAACTCAAACAGCGCATCGCCTTGCGCTGTACCTTGCGCGGGTTCAGCGCCGAGGAGACCTTGGCCTACGTGAATTCGCGCATGGCCCGCGCCGGCTTGAGGAACCAGACCATTGTGAGCGCGCGTTTGCTGGATGAAATCCACTTCCGGGCGCAGGGAATCCCACGCCTGCTTAACGCCATCTGCGACAATCTCCTGCTTACCGCTTTTGCCATGGAGAGCCGGGTAGCCACACTGGAGATGTTGGACGAGGTCACGGCCGACATGCGCCTGGAGTATCCCGGCAGGAATCCGTTTCGTCCCGACGCGAGTTACCCGGAACAGATCCTCCGTCGCCCTGAAGTGCGATTTCGTACAGAATGAGCACCAGCGGAATCGCTGCCCTGGAGCATCGAAAAACCCCATAAACCTGGAGTCGGCTCCATTTGAATTCCGCTGAAATCCAGATTCGCACCCCTGAAAGTCCGCATCTAAGGCCCTTTCGACCCCCACACTAAGCCATCATTACGCTACACTTCGGTAGAGATAGCAGGCACCAGTAAAGTCCGTGTTGTGGACAACCTAAACAGTCTGGGCTTGACCAGTCTCTCGAACCGGAGGCTGTAGAGTCTTTTGACAAGGAGTCCAGTCCACATGCGTAGTTTTTTTGATAGCAAGTTTGCGTTTATCGCGGTACTCTCTCTGTTCACGTTTGCCTTCACGTGGAACATGATGCACGGTACGACTGCGACAGCCGGTGGTCACCTCCTGGTGCTGCCGGATGTGACCCTGGTTGCCCATGGCCCCACCATTCCTCCCGACCCGTGGGACGGCGTCCGCATCGCCCATGGCCCCACCATTCCTCCCGACCCGTGGGACGGCGTCCGCATGACGGCT
>JAPKZC010001047.1 GCA_026394025.1 Candidatus Solibacter sp. | reverse complement strand
GACTGCCGCTTCGGCGGTCTAATTCATTGGCGGGAACTGCTTGCAGTTCTCCACTGTCGACCGGAGCCATCTCTCGGATTATGCGCGATCCTCACACGCGGTGGAAATACATCTCGTCGGTCTGAGGCGGAGCCTCGTTAGACTCTATGGAAGTCGCCCCTCAAAACCCGGCTTGCCGGAGCGGCTACCAGAAATGCGCCGCCAGGACGGTGGGTGGGCCGGAAATGCCGTTGAAGACCTTGGTCCGGATGACGATCTCGATGTTCTTCCGGTCCCAATCGGGTGGCGCCTGCCGCGCCACCTCCTCCATATACTTGGGGTCGGTAAGGAACTCCCCGGCGGCGACGGTTCCCCACTTCAACAAGCCGGCAGCGACCACCACGGAGTGCTGGGTGTTCGGATCGATCGTGCGCGCAACGATGGCGTAATCGTCGGTCAGTTTCAGGTACGGCAGGTCGTTATTGACGGACCACTCCTGGCGGCTTGGGTTTTGCCGGTCGCGAATCCAGTCAATGAACTCGCTTCCGGTGTCGCCCGGAATCTGTTCCGAGACCAGGGTGTAGCGGAACTGCGCGGTTAAGCGGAGTGTCCAGGGGTTGTCAAAGGCGCCGATCAGCACCACCGGAGTGTTTCGCATGTCTGCGAAGGTGGTCGCGGCATATCCTCTGATCTGGTACGGTTTCGCCTTTGCCTGGAAGAGCGCGGTGAGCCTCGAAAGCGTCATGGCATCCGACAGCGCCACACGCTCGGTCCTCAACACCTGCCACGCGGTCAATTCGCTGGGCGAGGCGGGCGCCGGTGAGTTCGAACCGGGTCGGGGAGCGGGTAGCAGGCCCGTTCCCTGCGGCCCCCCGATACACAGCAACACAGAGCCGGAAGTTCCCAGGACCGGATTCCAGAAGCGGTCCAGGGCGGTCGGAGACGCCCATGGATGGAACCGCACAGCGCCGTAGCAGATGACCGCCAGTACCGTTACCGCCAGCGCGTAGGATGGCCATCTCCGACGCACGGGAACGGCAAGGGGAAGCGGTACCGGCGCTTCGGGGACAACGGCGGCGGGGCGGCGGAACTCCGGCGCGTAGGAACCGGCCGGCAGATCGATGCGGAGTTCAGCCTCTCTGCCGGGTTCACTGTAATAGGCAGCCAGCCGCTTGCGGATCTCAACGGCCGTTGTCCGCACGACCGGCTCAAGGTTCGTGTCGTAGTCCGGATCCCGGCCGAAGACGTCGATGCCCAGGCTACGCTCTTTGAGTTGTTCGCCGTGCCCGGAAAGCGCGCGCTCGACAACGTATCGCAGCAGGCTTGGATACCGTTTGCTGTTGCGGAATAGCGAGTCCGCCAAAACGCGTTCCAGCTGTTCCTGCACGGCATTCCGGTCCGCCGCCGTCGCTGGAATCCAGACGGCACCTTCCAACCGAAGATGGAAGGCGCGCCGTGCTCATCGTCAGTTCAGGCTGCCCAGGCAGTTGCGGTCCACGGCGGCGGGCGTGGCGCCGGGCATGTCCATGCGCGGTCGTGCGCGGAGTTGGGCATTCACCGCCTCGAAGGTTTGGAGCAGCGCGCGGTTGGAGCCGCCGGCTCGGGCGAAGATGTCGAAATCGCGGGCCAGTACCGCGCCATTGCATAAAACGTCGAACAACCGGCTGCCGGCCCCCCGCCACCGGGGAGTGCCGGACCGATCCACTGCTCCGAGAGGTACAACGTGCGCGCGTACTGGCCTGGAGGCACCGGAACGGTATATTCGAGGCTCCCGAAACGCTCGCCTGCAGACAGTCCCGGGTCTGGTGCGCCGGAAACCGCGCCGGAGCGTCTTACCAACTGCCCTTGCCGTCCGCCAAACCTGGCGTCCACAGGTTGACGCGCAGGCCGTCGTCCCAGGCAGCGACGTTTCCAGTTCCATGCCCGACGGCTAACAGCGACGTGCCACCTGCCAGTGCCGCGGCTCCTCGAACAGAGTGCGCCGATTGAACTCGTTCTCTTTTTCCGTTCCTGTTGACCGGTCGAATCCTCGTCGGGGCTACTCGGCCCTCATCATACGCTGCTCTACCCAAACGCGGAAAACGCCGCAGATGTCGCTCCGAAGCTTGGCGCCCGCCACCGGTCCATCCGCGGTGAACTCCAGGAATCTGGCGCCGCCAGGATCGAAGGCAGGCCATGCGGGGAGCCCCCCGCCGTTCGGATTGTGTCCTTTCGGTAAGCCTGCGTAAGGAAGGCGAGAGGACCTATTTCTGGGAGGAATCGCCCAGGATTCGGCGTACTGAAGTGCGCCCGACCTGGAGCCGGCGGGCGATCTCCGCCTTGGCGACGCCAGCGCGATGTAAT
>JAPKZC010000978.1 GCA_026394025.1 Candidatus Solibacter sp. | reverse complement strand
TGCGGCGCGGGGAGAATCCCAGCGAAGTGTTGAAAGGGATTCTTCTGGCGGTGGAAGAGCTGAACAGTGAAGGTCTGCCCGCTGGAGTCCGGATGGAGCCCATCTACGACCGGACGGAGCTGGTGGACAACACGCTTCGCACCGTGTCCCGGACGCTGATGGAGGCGTTGTGCATCGTCTTCTTCGTGCTTCTGTTCTTCCTGGGCAGCTTGCGAGCGGCGGTGCTGACAGCCATGGTAATCCCGTTATCCCTCGCCTTCGCTTTCGGCTGTATGTGGCTCTACGGAGTGCCGGCGAGCCTGCTGAGTCTGGGGGCGCTGGATTTCGGGATCATCGTTGACGGCACGCTGGTCATGGTGGAGGCGATTGTGCGCCGGTTGCCGGACCGCTGCGATCGAAAGTCGGGGGAGGCAGCGAATGCCGTGCGGGACGCCGTCGGCGGGCTCCGGCGCTCCGTCGTCTTCTCGCTGGTAATTCTGATCGCCGCGTACATCCCGCTGTTCACCCTGGAGAGGGTGGAGAGCCGGTTGTTTGCGCCCATGGCGTTTACCATCTGCGCGGCCTTGCTGGGGTCCATGCTCTTCACGCTGACGCTGGCGCCCGCGCTGGCCACGGTGCTGTTCGGCTCCGGCACGAGGAGTTGGCACAACCCGGTGGCGGAGTGGATCGCGCGAAGGTACAAGAAGGATCTGGCGCGGTTCCTCCCGCCGCTGGATGAAGGCGTCATCTGGCTGCGCGCCAACCTGCCGCCCGGCGTCTCGCTGGAAAAATCGGCTGGGGTGGCCGGGCGGATCCGGACGCTGATTCGTCAGTCTCCGGAGATCAAAATGGTGACATCCCAGACGGGCCGGCAGGAGTCCAACACGGAACCGTTCGGTCCGAACCGCAACGAGTTCCTGATTGTCCCGTTGCCGTACCCGGCCTGGCCGCCAGGCAAGACGAAGCCGCAACTGGTTGCCGAACTATCCGAGAGGTTGCAGGCGCAGTTTCCCAGTGCGGCGTTCAATTTCTCGCAGCCGATCATGGACATGGTGATGGAATCCGTAACCGGGTCGAGCGCGGATGTCGCAGTGATCCTCACCGGGCCCGACCTGAACGAGTTGCGCCGCCTGGCTGACGCCGCGCTGACGGTGTTGAAGACGGTGCCGGGCGCAGCCGATACGTCGATCGAGCAGGAGTCCGGGCAGCCTCAGCTAAGGGTGAACATCCGGAGGGCCGATGCGGCGCGCCACGGCGTCAACATCTCGGACGTGCAGGACGTTGTGGAGATGGCGATCGGGGGCCGGCCTATCAGTGTGCTTTTCGACGGCGAACGGCGGTTCGAGATCAGCGTGCGTTTCCAGCCGGAGGCGCGGAGCAGCCTGTCGGGGATTGGCAACATTGTGGTCAAAGGCGCCGGTGGCGAGAGGACGTCGCTGAGTCAACTGGCGGACATCCAGATCGAGGATGGAGCGAGCTTGATCGCGCGCCGAGAAAATCGCCGGCAGATCAGCGTTCGCAGCAACATTCGCGGACAGGACCAGGGCAGTTTCGTCCGCGAGGCGCAGCGGCGCTTGCGGGCCGGGCTCACGCTGCCTGGCGGCTACCACGCGGAATGGGGAGGAGTCTTTGAGAACCTGGAGCGCGCGCGGCGCCGCCTGATGTGGATACTGCCGGTGACCGTGCTGATCATCTTCGGGCTGCTGTATTGGGCCTTCGGGTCTGTCAGGAACGCCCTGCTTGTGCTGGCCAATGTGCCGTTCTCCATCGTTGGCGGCGTGGCCGCGCTGGACGCGCGGGGCATCGCGTTTAGCGTGTCGGCGGCAGTGGGCTTCGTTTCGCTTTTCGGGGTGGCCGTAATGAGTGGGGTTCTCTATGTCATGGAGATGGATCGCCTCCGCCGGGAAGGCCGTTCGCTGCTTGAGGCGGTGCTCGGTGGCTCGGTGAATCAGCTACGCCCCTGCCTGATCCTGATGCTGGTGGCGATGCTCGCCATGGTTCCCGCGGCGACGGCGACCGGCATCGGTTCGGACATACAGCGCCCGCTGGCGACGGTCGTCTTCGGAGGCCTGATCTCCACGCTGCTGCTAACGCTGTTCGCGCTGCCGAGCCTTTATCTCTTGTTGCGTGGTGGAGGGCGTCGAAAGGCCGCTTCAGAATCCTGACGATGTAGGGTCTTGCTACGCGCCGGCCCGGCTGGTTCGCCGAGACGCACCCATACCGAGAACGGCGACCGCCGGCGGCGGCTTCTTGCGTTTGCCGGCTCTGGCGCTACAGGTTGTCCGCAAACTCGCCGATCAAAATGCCCAGTGCCCGGGCCACGCCCTCGCCGTATGCCGGATCGGCCTTGGTGCAGTTGCCGATGTGACGAAGTTTGATTTCCTCCGGAGCATCGCCCATCGCCCGCGCGGTATTT
>JAPKZC010000964.1 GCA_026394025.1 Candidatus Solibacter sp. | reverse complement strand
GGAACATCCGTGTGAATTCGCCCGGTTCCGATGTCGGTGCCGCCGCCGGGTGCGCCGTCATCTGGGACGGCGTATGCTGCGTGGCCGCCACGGCAACCGGCGGCGCGCTTGGCTCCGCCGCGGGCGTTGCCGCCGGACGCGCCGGCATCTGGGGCGCCGCCGGGGTATGCTGCGTGGCCGCCGCTGAAACCGGCGGCACGCTTGGCTCCGGCGCCGGCGGCGCAACCGGACTCCGGAACATCCGCGTGAATTCGCCCGGCTCCGAGACCAGCGGCGGCGCTTGCGAATGTTGCGTGGCCGCCGCGGAAGCCGGCGGCGCGGCGAAGATCTTGGCGAACTCGTCCATTTCCGCGGCACCGCCGACCGGCGACGTTGCCGGAAGTCCTGGCTCCTGAACCGGTGCGGCTGGCCGCTGGAACTGTTTTGTGAACTCGCCAGGTTCCGGCGCCCGCGGTGCCAGTACCGGAGGCCCCGGCGCTGCCGGCGATGCCGGCGAACCCGTTTCCGGACGCTTCCAGATGCCCGCTTTGCCGAACTCCTTCGCCACTGCCGCCGGATGATCCTGTTCCGCCAGCCACCCGTCCAGCCGCTGATACGGCGGCGCCGCCGTCACCACAAACGTGACGCCCTGGTGTTCGCCGACTTCGATCAGCTTCACCAAGGATTGCGGCTGCATGGCGCGCAGGCGCGCCAGGAGCGCTTCGTTCTCCGCGGTCTTGCCGCCCACCAGCAGATGCACCGTCACATCGCGGCCCGTGTTCGCCTGCCGTGCCCGGTAACTCTGCACGCCTTCTCCCGGCAGCAATTCGATCAAGTGATATTTTTGAGAGAAATCCATGTCCGTCGCGCCTTTTTTCCATCATGCTACCTTCGCCGCCCGGAGTCCAGCACGGAAGGCTATGCTAAAGTATGCGCACGGGCTTATGAAGCTGCTTTCGAGAGTAGTCTGGTCGGAAGGCATGCACCTGGGGCCACACCATTTCCAGGTGCAAAGCCGCTACTTCGAGGACTCGATCCAATTTGCCACCTCGTCGCTCTGGTTTGCCTCCTACGGACTGGCGGGCCTCGAATTGGACGCCGACGCGCTCTACAACGGGTCTGTCTCGTTGCTCCACGCGCGCGGAATTCTGCCCGATGGCCTGCCGTTCAACATGCCGGAATGCGACGACCTGCCGGAGCCGCGGGCCATCGCCGATCTGATCCCGCCTACCCGGGACGGCGCGATTGTGCTGCTCGGCATCCCCCCGTTGAGACCCAATGGACTGAATTGCACACTCGGCCCGCTGGTCCGAAGCGACGCCCGCTACGCCTCCCAATCCAGAGTGCTCCACGACGAGATCTCCGGCGTCGATGAGCGCAGCGTGCAGTTGGGCCGCAAGAACCTGCGCCTGTTCCTGGATACTGAGCCCGAGGGCGACCTGGTGGCCATTCCCGTGGCCCGCGTGGTGCGCGACGGCGCCGGCCACTTCGCCTACGACCCCGCTTTCGTGCCGCCCGTGGTACAGATTGGCGCCAGTGCCCGGCTGCTCCAGTTATTGCAGCAGATGGTCGAGATCCTAAACGAAAAGGGCGCCGCCCTCGGCCGTGATGCGGGTAGTTCGCGCAGCGATTTCTCGACTCGCGAAATTGCCAGCTTCTGGCTGCTGCATGCCGTGAATTCCGCCCTGGCCCCCCTCCGTCACCTGCTCATCGCCAAACGCGGCCACCCCGAAGAACTCTTCGTCGAGCTCTCAAGGCTCGCCGGCGCGCTCTGCACGTTCTCGCTCGATTCCCAGCCCCGCGACCTGCCGCTGTACGATCATCAGAACCTCACCGACTGTTTCAATCAGTTGGACCGCCACATCCGCGCCCACCTGGAGACCGTCCTGCCCACCAATTGCATCACGATCCCCCTGGTCGCGGCCGGCGACTGTTACTACGAGGGCGCCATCTCCGACGCGCGCTGTCTGGGCAATTCGCGCTGGGTGCTGGCCATCCGCGCCGCCATCGCGGAAGGCGACCTTATGACGCAGACGCCGCAACTCGTCAAGGTCTGCACCCCTGCCTTCGTTCGCGAACTCGTCAACCGCGCTCTGCCCGGCATGCCGCTGACCCATCTGCCTATACCGCCGCCGGCGATTTCCACGCGCGTCGAAACGCAGTATTTTGGGATCAGCAGAACCGGACCCTGTTGGAACCACATGCTGCAAACGCGCCGCGTGGCGGCTTACGTCCCCAACGCATTTCCCAACCCCGAACTGCAGGTCTTAGTAGTGCTCGACACCTAAACATATGTCTCCTTCGGCCGATACCCGCAGACCAGAGAATCTGGCACTGCTCTTCCAGGATGTTCTTACCGCCATCGTCCGCCTGCGCGCCAACCGCCAGGGCGTGACCGACGCCAATGCCTTCCGCCACCACACCCGCGAGGCCCTCAAGACCGCGGCCAGCCAAGCCCTCTCCGCCGGTTACACCGCGGACGACACCCGCCACGCTACCTTCGCAGCCGTCGCCTTTCTCGATGAATCCGTGCTCAATTCCCAAAATCCCATCTTTGTGGAATGGCTCCGCAAACCGCTGCAAGCCGAGTTGTTCGGCACCCATACGGCCGGCGAGGAATTCTTCGTCAGCTTGCAGCAACTGCTGGGCCGCGGCGATTCGGCGGACCTCGCCGACCTCATCGAGATTCACTATCTCTGCCTCTTGCTCGGTTTTAGCGGCCGCTACAGTGCCGGCAATCGTGGCGAGCTGGCGCAAGTCATGAACCTCACCGGCGATAAGATCCGCCGCATCCGCGGGCGATTTGGTGCGCTGTCGCCCGCCTGGCAGCCTCCTAAAGAGCAAGCCGTCAGCCATACCGATCCCTGGGTCAGGCGCTGGGGCATCATTGCGGCGGCCTGCGCCGTAGTTACTTTGCTGTTGTTTGCGGGCTACATGTTCGGCCTGAGTTCCGTGGTGTCGCAATTGCGGACCCTTTCCATGCAGGGGAAGGGGTAGGAGTCTGCCATGCCGGTGCTCTATCTGATTTTCGGCCTAGTGCTGATCGCGCTGATCGCGCTCGTCGTCGTCTGGTTCGTTCTCAAGAGGAAGAAGGCGAAGGCTGCCGCCGCAGCTGCCGCCGCCGATAACGCCGATCCCGGCGCCGCCGGCACCGAGGAGATCGATTCCCTGGTGCGCGAGGCGGAGCGCCGTCTGGCCGCTTCCAGGCAGGGCGACCGCCTCGGCAACCTGCCGATCTTTTTCCTGGTCGGCGACGGCGGCAGCACCAAGACCAGCGTCATGGTGAACGCCGGGCTGGAACCCGAACTGCTCGCCGGCCTGGTCTATCGCGACAACAACCTGGTGCCCACGCGAACCGCCAACCTCTGGTTCGCGCGGCGCACCATCTTTGTGGAAGCCGGCGGCGGCTTGCTCTCCGATCCCGCCAAATGGACCCGCCTGGTTCGCAAACTCCACCCTCGCGCTTCGGTGACCAGCCAGAGCGCTCAAGCGCCGCGCGCGGTGCTGGTCTGCTACGATTCAGAGAACTTCACCAAGCCCGGCGCCCAGGAGAGCGCTACCGCCGCCGCGCGCAATCTGCGCGCCCGTCTCGGCGAGATGTCCCAGGCCTTCGGCATCAATTTGCCGGTCTATGTGCTGTTCACCAAAATGGACCGCCTGCCGTTCTTCACCGAATACGTTCGCAATCTCACCAAAGAAGAAGCCACCCAGGTCGTGGGCGCCACCATCCCCATGCGCGATGTGCGCTCTGGCGGTGTGTATGGCGAAGAGCAGACGGCGCGCCTGACCGTCGATTTCGAACGCCTCTTCCATTCGCTGGCCGACGCACGGCCCGAATTCCTCGGCCGCGAAACCGATGCCACCAAACAGCCCGGCGCCTACGAATTCCCGCGCGAGTTTCGCAAAATTCGCCCCGCCGTGGTGCAATTCCTGGTGGACCTCTGCCAGCCCAGCCAGTTGACGGTCGGGCCGTTTCTCCGCGGATTCTACTTCACCGGCGTGCGCCCCATCGTGATCAACGAGGTGGCGCCCGTGGCCGCCGCGCCGCAGTCGCAGGCCGGATACGGCTCGTCCGCCAGCGCCACCGGTGTTTTTCGCGCGGGCCAGGTTCCTCAGGCTCCGCAAGGCGGACCCCAGGTAGGCGCCACCCGCAAGGTTCCGCAATGGCTCTTCCTTAGTCACCTGTTCAACGATGTGCTGCTGGCCGATCGCGCCGCAATGGGGGCCTCTGGCTCCAGCGTGAAGACCGGTTTCGCGCGGCGGGCGCTGTTCCTCGCGGCGGCGGTTTTGTGCCTCCTCCTGTGCATCGCTTTCACCGTCTCGTTCGTCAACAATCGCGCGTTAGAAACGCGAGCGCGCGACGCCGCGGAAGGGATTTCGTCGGCCGAATCGTCGGGCCAGAACCTGGCATCCCTGGACGCCTTACGTAAGCTCGAAACGCTTCGCCAGTCGCTCGAAACCCTGGTGAAGTACCGCCGCGAAGGCGAGCCCTGGAGCTATCGCTGGGGCCTCTACACGGGCGACGCCCTGTACCCCGAGGTCCGCCGGATTTACTTCAGCCGTTTCCGGCAACTGCTCTTCCAGCAAACGCAGAGCGCCATCCACGACAATCTCCGCGACCTCCCCGTCACCCCGGGGCCCGAATACGCGCCAACCTACGACGCCCTCAAGGCGTACCTCATCACTACTTCCCACCACGATAAGAGCACCCAGCCCTTCCTCTCGCCGGTCCTCATCAAATGGTGGTCGGGCAACCGCGGCCCCGACGCCGACCGCCTCGCGCTGGCGCAGAAACAATTCGATTTCTATGCCACCGAATTGAAGGAAGAGAACCCCTTCTCCAAAGACAGCGACGGCCTCGCCGTCGAACGCGCGCGCGGCTATCTCAAGCAATTCGCCGGCGCCGAACGCGTCTACACCTTCATGCTTGCCGAGGCCGGCAAGAACAATCCTCCGATTGATTACAACCGCCAGTTCCCCGGCGCCTCGCAGGTCATCACACAGACTCACGTTGTCCCCGGCGCGTTCTCCAAGGGCGGCTTCGCCTTCATGAAGGACGCCATCGCCCACGCCGACCGCTACTTCAACGGCGAGCCGTGGGTGCTGGGCGACCAGGTGGCGGGCAACATCGACCGCGCCGCCCTCGCCCAGGGACTGCGCGACCGTTACTACTCCGATTTCGTGAAGCAGTGGCGAACCTACATCAAATCCGCCAGCGTGGTCCGCTATACCGGCTTGAAAGACGCCACCACGAAACTCACCCAGCTTTCCGGCAACCAGTCGCCGCTGCTGGAGCTGTTCGCCCTGGCCTCCACCAACACCGCCGTCGATGATCCCGCCGTGGCGAAAATCTTCCAGCCCGTTCAGGCTGTGGTCCCGCCCGGCAGCACGGACCGCTACATCGCGCCGCCCAACCAGAACTACATGACCGCCCTGGTCACCATCCAGACCTCACTCGAAGCCATCGCCAACCAGGCGGGCGCGCCCAACGATGCGGCGGCCGCGCAGACCGTCAGCAACGCCTCCCAGGCCAAGGTCAACACCAAGCAGATGGCGCAGGCGTTCAACATTGATGCCGAAGGCCACATCGAAGCCAACGTCCAGAAACTGCTGGAAGACCCCATCACTTATCTGGACGCCATGCTGCGCTCCATCGATACTCCGGAGCTCAACGCCGGTGGCAAGTCGCTGTGCGGCAGCTTCCGTCCGGTGCTCAACAAGTACCCCTTCAACCCCACCGCCACCACCGAAGCCACCCTGGCGGATGTCAATATGCTGTTCCGCAAACCAGACGGCCTGCTCTGGACGTTTCTGGATCAGAAACTGCAAAAGGTGCTGACGCGCCAGGGCGCACAGTATGTGGTCAACCCCAGTTCCAAAGTGACGGTGAACCCGGCGTTCCTCAGCTTCTTCAATGCCGCCGCCGCCTTCGGCGAGACGCTCTATTCCGATGGCGGGCAGGATCCGCGCTTTTCGTATTCCTTGAAGCCCGAGACCACCGAGGGAGTCCAGATGCTCACTCTGCGGGTGGATGGGCAGACGCTCACCCACAACTCGGGGGCGGCGGCCGCGTTCAAGAAATTCAATTGGCAGGGCAGCGGGGCGCACGAGGCACTGTTGAGCGTACGCTTCGGGACGCAAGATCTCGGGCTGGCGAGCGGGGAAGGCCTGTGGGCCGCCTTCCATCTCTTCCAACTGGCCGACACTCAATCCGCCGGTGCCGGCGGAGTGCAGGTACTCGACTGGGTCGCAAAATCGGGCAAGGCCGGCCAGCCCATGCTGCTCGGC
>JAPKZC010000723.1 GCA_026394025.1 Candidatus Solibacter sp. | reverse complement strand
GGCTTGGCTGGCAGGGTCGCGGCGAGCTTGGCGATGGCGGCAACCGGGACGATCACGCTCTCGTCATGCACGCGGGTGGCCAGTCCTAACAATTCGCCGGCGAGGTTAAACACCGGGGTACCGCCGGGCAGCATTTGGGATGGGATGAAGAACGCCCGCGGGGTGGTGATCAGGGCGGCGATTTGCAGCAACTCGGCGGACGCGGCCCGCTGGAACTCGGGACCTTTGCGCTGGGTGGCCAACACATTGTCCAACAAGGCCGGCGCGGCTTTCGCTTGCGGCGGGGCGGCGGGCATGGCGGCGGTGGTGCCGTCGCCGGGGCGCACCCGTGCCGGTGACTTTAGGGTGACTTTAGGGTTGCCGGACCATCGATTTGGCGTAGAATAGGGCTTATGCAGGATGTCCTACTGAAACTTCCGGGTGAGTCCTTGATTGGAGCGCGGATTCCCCCGCTCGAAATGGAAACCGAACTGAAGCGGCGTTTGGCTGCAGCGTTGTTTTCGGACGGCATCATTTCCGGTGCCGCGGCTTGCCGAATGGCTGGCATGGACAAGGCGGAGTTTCAATTCATGCTCGGAGAACGAGGGCATCGGCAGCCCTTGACGGAGACGGACTATGAGCAGGATTTGGCCAATCTTACGGTATGGAAAAACCGCTGATCATCTCGAATACGACACCGATCATCAATTTTTCCGAGATCGATTGTTTGGATGTGCTGATCTCACTTTACGGAGCGATCACCATCACTCCTGCAGTGGCGGCGGAACTGGACGCAAAATCCCACCGTTTTCCAAAGGCGGCCAAAGTCGCCCAACAGAATTTGCTGGAAATTGTATCCCCAGCTAACAAGCTACTCTTGCAGCAACTCGCCATTCGGGTTCATCCGGGAGAAGCAGAGTGTTTGGCACTCGCGCTTGAACGCCCCGACTCTCTGCTGCTTCTCGACGATCTGGCCGCCCGTGAGCTCGCTCACGCCAGTGGTTGTCTTTTCACAGGCACCATCGGGTGCCTGATCGAGGCAAAGCGACAAGGACTCATCCAGGCCATTCGTCCGCTTTTGGATGCGTTGCGCGCCAGGGCCAGATTCTGGATTGCAGACAGCCTTGCCGAGCGGGTACTTCGCGACGCCGAAGAGTAATAGGGTGTAGAGCGGGTGCCTCGCCGGTTCTGAATGCAGCGGTTCATGCGCGGGACCGCCTCCCTCTGCGCCTGCGTCACTTCCGTGCGCCCCAGCCAGAACGATTGGGTCAGCGTCACCTCGTGGGGCGTCTCGTCGGGGACCCGTGCCTCTCATAGTCATTGTTTCTGCCGCTGTTGGATGGCCGTGTTCAGAGATTAAAGATCCACCAAATAACGATAATCGTTGCGCCGATCGCGGCGGCCAACCCCGCCAGCGCTACCCAAAGCTGTAAGGTCAAGTCGGGGTTCGCACGCGGCTGCGGCACCGGGGTTTGACCTGGGCGCGACAGCCACGTGAATTGCGGCCGGGGCTGCACTTGCGGCGCGGGTTGATCCCAGGACGGCACTTGCGGTGCGACTCGCGACTGCGGCTGCACTTGCCGCGCGGGTTGCGGGCGCGGCTTCACTTGCGGCCGCGCTTGTGGCTGGGGTCGCGACGCGGGCGGTGGTCCTTTGGGCGCCGGGCTCAGATGGGAGCCCGCCCGGACTTGGGCGAGCGCCGGAAACGGATCCCGGCCGCCGAGTTTCGCCGCCCGCTCGCACCACGGGCACGGCTTGGCGTGCGGCCAATGGAAGTGGCTCGCATTCCGCGGACACGGGACCAGCGCGGCGGCCGCGTCAACCAGCGCCGCCCGCCACTCGTCCGCCGGGGGCCGCGCCTTGGGGTCCCGGTGCCCATTCACAAAACAACGGGTGAACAACCCGCGCAGCCGTGCGTCCAGCATCCCGAAGGCCGGCGCATGCCGCGGCGGCTGCCACAGGGCCGAGCCGGTGCCGTGCGGAAAGCCGCCCGCCGCGATCACCATCTGCGGTTCCGGCGGCTCGCCCGGCCCCGCATACCGGGCTTGGAACGGATGCGTGCTCTCCATGAGCAACTGGAACAACAACACCCCCAGCCCGAACAAATCGTGCTCCTCGCCCCGCTCGACTTTGGCAAAATCCACCTCCTGCAGCTCCCGCGGCGTGTAGAGCAGCGTGCCCACCCGGCAGCGGTGCACCCTGCCGCCACCCGGCTCCCGCACCTGAAACGAATCGGTATCCACCAACGTGAGCATCGCGGTGGGAGCCACCAGGATATTGCCCTCGTTCACATCCCCCATCACATACCCGCGCCGGTGCAGCGCCCGCACCGCCGTGGCCAGATTCTGCGCCGTGGCCACCAGGTAGTGATAGGTGAACAGCGGGTACTTTGCCCGCCGCACCTTGGGAAAATAGTAGTCGGCGATCAGCCCCATCCCCCTGACCATCGGCATCACATAGCCCGCCACCTGGCCGCGTACATCGATGAGCAGGTCCTGCGGCCAGGCGATCGAGACG
>JAPKZC010000076.1:14194-15963 GCA_026394025.1 Candidatus Solibacter sp. | reverse complement strand
GTGCTTCACGGGCGCTGCGCCGCGGCCGAAGGCCGCGCCACCGCCGCCGCCCACCGCGTCTTCCAAAGCGCCTCGCGGGAACTGGAGCGCGCCTGGCTGCCGCGCTTTTCACTGGTGCTCGCCACCTCGCCGGCCGATGCCGAACTGGTGCGCGCCATCGCACCCCAGGCCAGGGTCGCCGTCTACCCGAACGCCCTGCCGCCAAAGCCGCTGCCGGTTGCCGGCGACCAGGAGGCCATCGTCTTCTCCGGCAACATGGAGTATCACCCGAACCTCACCGCGGTGCGCTTCTTTCGCCGGGAAGTCTGGCCTCGGTTGCGCGACCGCTGGCCGAATCTGGTGTGGCGCCTGGTGGGGAAGAATCCCGCCGCGGTCGAGCGGTTCACCAGCGGCGACCCGCGGATCGAAATCACCGGCCCCGTGGTGGACGCCGTCTGTGAACTCGCCCGCTCGCGGGTCGCGATCGTACCCTTACTCACCGGCAGCGGCACTCGCCTGAAGATTCTGGAGGCATGGGCCGCCGGGCTGCCGGTGGTGTCCACCACCATGGGTGCGGAGGGGCTGCCGGTTCGCGACGGGGAGACCGCCCTGCTGGCCGACGGAGCGGAGGCGTTCGCTGGTGCGGTAACCCGGCTGTTGACGTGCACGGAGTTAAGACGGAAGATCGGAAGCGCTGGCAGATTGTTGCTGGAGAAGGAGTTTACATGGGAGACTGCCTGGAAAAAGTTAGACTTCTGACGCAGCCGCGTGTCATTCCGGTCCGCTATACTGGTAACCGTTAATGCGTTTCGCCGTTGATGCCCACGCCATCGGCCGCCACCTCACGGGTAATGAGGTCTACGTTCGGAGTCTCCTGAACGCGTTTGCCGCCCAAGACCAGGACGACGAGTTTCTGGCCTACGTGTCGGCGGAGAGTGCTGCTAATTGTATCCCAGCGAACATTCGTACCCGGCGAATCGCCACCAATCCGTTCGTCCGCCTGGGGTTTGACCTTGCCCGGAAGGTGCGGCAAGACCGCCCCGATCTGCTGCATGTGCAGTACACCGCGCCGCTGGCGTGTCCGGTTCCGGTGGTGGTGAGCGTTCACGACGTGAGCTTCCTGGAGCATCCGGAGTACTTCACCCGCGATCGCGCGTGGCAGTTGCAGTGGTCGGTGCGGCGCACGGTGTTTCGCGCGGCCAGAATCCTGACCGGCACCGAGTTCGCCCGCTCGTCGATTCTCAAGGTCTATGGCGATCTCGATGAGGACAAGGTCGTGGTGGTGCCGTATGCGGCGGCTCCGGAGTTCCGGCCGATTTCGCGTGAGGCGGCCCGTGCCGCCGTGGCTGAGCAGTATTCGCTCACCGGCCCCTACGTGCTCACGGTGGGCGATATCCAACCCCGCAAGAACCACATCGGCCTGATCCAGGCTTTTTCACGTCTGGTGAAAGCCTACCCTCAACTGAAGCAGGAGCTGGTGCTGGTGGGGAAGGAGACTTGGTTTGCGGACCAGGTCCACAGAGCGGCGCGCGATTCGGGGGTGGCTGACCGAATCCGGTTCCTCGGGTTCGTCTCCGACGCCGACTTGCTGCGCTTGTATAACGCCTCTGACGTTTTGGTATTACCCTCCTTTTATGAGGGTTTTGGCCTGCCTGCGCTGGAGGCCATGGCCTGCGGCCGGGCAGTTACGTGCTCCAACACGTCGTCTCTGCCCGAGGTGGTCAACGGGGCGGCGATTTTGTTTGACCCTTACGCGCTGGACGAAATCGCGCGCGCGCTGGCCGATCTTC
>JAPKZC010000076.1:10160-14145 GCA_026394025.1 Candidatus Solibacter sp. | reverse complement strand
TTCCGAATTGCGGGCGCGAATGGAACGGCTCGGTTTGCAGCGGGCGGCGCACTTTGGCTGGCAAATCACCGCGCAAAAAACCCTCGACGTGTTCCACGACGTGGTGCAACAACGGAGCCCCGCCAGCGCCATGCTGAAGGACTCGAAGGTCGCCCACCGGTAATACGGCCGAGGTTGCGAGAGCATGCCGGAACGCGCGCGGGTTCAATGTGATCCTGAGTCTCTGGAAGCGTCCCGGCGTACTGAGGAGCGTTGCATGAGTTCCACATCGGGTCTGGTTCTCCGGGCGATGACCACGGAAGATATCGCAGGCGGGCTGCGCCTGTGCCGCACGAGCGGCTGGAATCAGTTGGAAGAAGACTGGCGTCTTTTCACAGACTCCCCCGGCAGTGGCGGGTTGCTGATCGAAAGGGCCGGAAACGTTCTGGGGACCGCCGCCTACATTCGCTACGACGCTCTGGCGTGGATCGCCATGATGCTGGTGGACCCCGCGGAACGGGGCGCGGGCCTGGGCGCGCGGTTGCTGGCCGAAGCGCTTGCCGCGCTGGCCGATGCCCCCTGTGTCGGCCTCGACGCAACGCCCGCCGGCGAACCGCTTTACCGCCGGTTCGGTTTCACCGGGGACTACAGCCTCGTCCGCGCCAAGGCGACCATCGATAGCGCCCGTTTTGCGGACCCCGTGGGCCCGGCGCGCCGCATGCTTCACAGCGACTTGGCGGCGGTCTGCCGGTGGGATCGCGAGGTATTCGGCGCGGACCGCGGCGGCGTGCTGGCGGCCTTGTTCGAGCGCGCCCCCGAGTGTGCCTGGATGGCGAATGATGCGGCCGGGGTCAAGGGCTACACCTTCGGACGCCCGGGCCATCGCTACCACCAATTGGGCCCGGTGGTGGCCGCCGACGCCGCCACCGCGCGGGACCTGGTGACCCGCTGCCTCTCGCCACTCGGCGGTAGGGTGTTCGCGATCGATGTGCCACTGCTCGATGGGGAGTGGCTCGACTTCTTGAAATCCGCGGGGTTTGTGGAAGAACGCCCCTTCCTGCGTATGTTTCTCCGCGGACACGTCCACCCGGGGATTCCCGCGCGGCAGTACGCCATATGCGGCCCGGAGTTTGCCTGACGCCGGTTACCGCCCGAGGAATTTCACCGTCCCGGTGAGCGCGATCTTGTTGCCGACTTTGGCCGCGCAACGCATATCGCCGTTCAGGTTGCCGCTCTGGATCCCGATGGAGATTCGTTCACAGCCGAAGTCCAGGGCTTTCTGCTGGGCCTTGGCGATATTCGCGGGGTCCGCCATCTTGGTCATTTCGGCTGTCATGGCGGCCTGCATCTTCTCCATGTTCTTCATCAGCGCATCGCGCTGCGCGTCGGTGAGCTTGGGGTCGGAGAGCTTCTGCATCAGGGCGGTAAACTCCCCCATGGCGAGCGCGCTGTTGTCCTGCTGGCTCATGCTGAAGCTGTACGCGGTCTGCTCGTAAATGCTGTGATATAGCGTGGCGGTGCGTTTTTCAAACGGCGTGGTTTCGCCATTGCGAAAGAACTGCACGTTGTAGGTCTGCTGCGCGCCCGCGGCGCAGGAATCCCCGGGCGGCGACTGCGCCACCACGCGCCAGCCGTTAGCGGCATTCATGGTCCATTCGTAGCGCCCCGCCACTACGGCGGCGGTATCCTGCCGGGCGGTGATGGCGGTCACCGGTGTCACCACCAGCAAGGCAGCGGTCTGCGGTCCGATGCCCTGGGCGGCTTTCAAGGTGGCGCGATACTCGGCGCCCGTCTGGCTTTCCTTGACCACTTCGAGGTTATCGTTCTGAAAAATGAAGTTGCTGCCGGGGGCGAACTTACCCCTGACCACAACCTCGCCGGTCTCGCCCGGCATCATGCAGGCCTTGGTGGTCATGCGAATCTCCGGGGTGGGGTACTTGGCCTTGGCCGCATCCCTGGTGATTCCGAGCGCGGCCAGTTGCTCGCGCGCCTGCTTACGGACGGCGTCTTCCTTGTCCTGGAAGCGGAATTTCGCCGCCCGGCAGAGACCGAGCGCAAACAGCAGGACAACGCCTGCACAAAGAATCCGTTTGGTTATGCTTCGCATTCGTCGATACATCCTTTTCTTCCGAGACTCAGGACCGCCAGCAAAATCCAATACAAGCCCCATTCGGCAGGCCGGTGGAACGGGAAGTCCACAAGCGCCATGGCCGCGAGACAGGCCACCGCTCCGCGGACACCGGTGTCCGCGGGAAGATATCGCCGCGGCAGCGGGTGCCACGCGCCGGCCGCGAGCCATACGCTGAGCGCCAGGAACGCGCCCCATCCGAGCGGCCCGTATTCCACCCAAAGCTCGACATAGTCATTATGCCCGTGATCCACCGGCCCGGCAAACCGCGCCTCACTGGCGCCCGGCGGTTGTCCGCGCAGCCAATCCGTCTGCCAGCCCGCGAACTGAACGGCAAACGATCCGGGACCGAATCCAGCGACCGGGATATCCCGCCAATGGCTGGTTGCGACTCTGGTGAGATACCAGCGTCCCTGCACGGTCTCCCCCAGCGTCCGCGCCGGCGAGAGCCAGGCGAGGGACACCGCGACCGCCAGTCCGGCGACGCACCAGACTGCCGCGGACCGGTGGATGGGCCGGCGGTTGCCCAGCCACATGGCAAGCGCTCCGACGGGCAACGCCAGCAGGGAGACGCGCGAGCCGGTGGCGAAGATGGCCGCCAGTTGCAGCGCCACGCCGGCCCGCGCCACGCCCCGCGTCCCGGCGAAGAGCGGCAGCGTCGCGCACAGCCAGGCGGCGGCGAAATCGGGATTCCCCATGGTGCCGTACACGCGCATGCGCGAACCGGCGAAGCTCTCGGGCTGCCATCCCATCCACTGCAAGGGATCGAGCCCGCAATATTGCAGGCAGACCACGGCGGATTCGAGTGCCGATCCCCACAACAGGGCTTGGCGCAGCATGGCGGCCCGGATGGCTCCGCGCTGCACCGCCCACGCCAGGGGCAGAGGCAATGCCGCCAGCAAAAGAGCATCGAACCCGGCAAAACTTGCCGTCAGGGCGCTGGCAGCGAGCGCCGCCGGCCAGACCAGCCACATCCAATCGCCAGCCGGGGCCGGGCGGTGCACTTCCGGCCCGCGCACCGCCACCGCGGCCAAACCGCAGAGCGCGAGCGCACCTAATAACCAGGTCTTCGGCGTGGAGAACGGATGCGGCAGATTGGGCCAGCAGGCCAGTGGGAGCAGCAGCACACCAAGCTGGAGCAACCGCTCGATGCCGCGTTTCACGGGCGAATGGGCCGGTGCGGTCACCGCGCAACCGCGGGGCGCAGTTGGCGCGTCAGGCGCGCGAAGCGTTCCCCGAAACGGCGCGCTTCGGCGCGTTCGCCATCGGTAACGCCCGGCGGCTTGCCCGCCGTCACGGCTTGCGGGCCGAGCGATCCGAAGCATTCCTGGTTGACGCCGCCGACGACCACGAAACGCATCGCCAGAAATGCGGCGATGGCGTACAAGCGCTCCATTTCCTGCCCGTTGGAAGGGCTTCCGGCGGTGCAGAAGACGGCTGCGGTGCGGCCCTCTCCGTAGGTGGCGCCGGCCTTTCCCAGCGCGGCCCCCACGCGGTCGAGGAAGCCCTTGGCTTCCGCCGAGAGATTGCCCCACTCCACCGGAGTGCCCAGGACAATGCCGTCGGCTTTCACGATGTCTTCAGCAGTAACCTCGGCAACTTTGCGGAAGACGATCTCGACGTCTCCCACGGACGCCGCGCCTTCCCGAACCGCGGCGGCCATTTTTGCCGTATTGCCGGTCCGCGAGTGATAGGCGATCAGGATGCGTACCGGGGACGCCGCGCCCGCCGCGGCAGCCGCCAGCAGCGTGCATGCGAGGATTCGGAGAATGGGGCGCACCATTGCGGCCAGTTTAGCGCACGGACCGGGCCGGCGCGCTGCGGCTGGGCTGCACCTGTCCAGGCAACCGCTCCCTTACGGTCGCGGCTCGGAATGAA
>JAPKZC010000076.1:2647-10093 GCA_026394025.1 Candidatus Solibacter sp. | reverse complement strand
CGTGAGGGGGCGGTCTTCGCCTTATGCGTTCATGACGCGATTCATGCGGTCGATGGCTTCATCGACCTCCGCCGGGCTCTTGAAGCCTATGGTAACGGCATCCACCGAGCCCAGGTTCATGGCGTACTTCATGGCGGCTTCGCGGTCCTCGGCCTGGGTGAAACGCCCTTCGCCGCACAGCTTCATGCCGATCACACCCATGCCCTGAGAGTGGATCTTCTTAACGTGCGCGGTCACTTCGTCGACGTTGCCGGGGGCATCCACGTCGCGCAGGTCGGGCGTGTCCATCCTGGTACCGTTGTGGTTGGTGCGCAGCAGTGTGAGGTCGAGCCACTTGTTTCCGGGGATGGTGCGCAGCGCCTGCAGGCCGTGGACGCTGGCGCCGTGCGCGAGGATCACCTTCTTGCTCTTGGCCTCCGAAAATGCGTCCTGTGCGCTGCGATAATCGGTCTCCCACGTCGGCGGGCGCAGGCAGTGCAGCAGCAGGATATCGATGTACTCGGATTGGAGCTGGCGGCGGAAGCCATCGATTCTGGTTGCGGTGTCGCTGCCGCCCGATCCCCCCGTGCTGTACTTGGTCATCAGCTTATAGCTGTCGCGCGGCAGCCCCTTGAGTGCGATGCCGAGCATCTCCGGCATGCCGCGGTAGCTCTCGGCGGTTTCGAAGAAGCGGATGCCCCGGTCGTACGCGTGGCGGACCAGACTGGTGAAAGCCTCCTGCCCCAGTTCGCGCTGCACGCGGCCGCCGAACGTGCCGGTGCCGAAGGCGAGCCGGGTGACCTTCACATTGCTCTTGCCGAGGGTGACAAAGTCGGTAGCCAGTCTCTTCTGGGGTTGTGCGCCCAGCCGGGACATGGCGGCGGCGCCGAAAGTTGCGGCGAGAAAATCGCGTCGGGTGGATCGGGACATCATCCTTTAGCTCCTTGGGAAATACTTTATCACGCCGGGCGCGTGGGGCGTGGCGACCTTGACTGCTATCCGCCATTGGCGGACAATGAAAAGGCATGGAACTGGTGGAGACGTCTACCTTCACGAGGCAGATCTCGGCTCTGTTAGGCGATGATGAATATGGTGAATTTCAATCTCGGATCGCCGAAAATCCAAAGCTCGGCGCTGTCATCAGACGGGGCTGTCATCAGAGGTGGTGGGGGGGTGCGCAAAGTTCGGGTCGCCGTTGGTTCGCGAGGCAAGAGGGGCGGCGCGCGCGTCATCTACTATTGGGCAGTACGAAAAGACGTGATCCTGTTGCTCTTCGCGTATCCGAAGAGCGCAGCGGCGGATCTGACTCCGAAACAAGTTGCACAGCTCGCCAAAATCGTCAAAGAGGAGTTCGGAAGATGAGAAAGGAGATGTTTGAAGAACTACTGGGCAGCGTACGCGAAGCCGGGGCAATTCTGCGGGGCCAGCAAAAGCCTTCGCGGCGGGCGGTAATCCGCTCTTCCGGCGTCCGGGTCATTCGCGAACGAACCAGCCTTTCGCAGTCGGAGTTTGCGCAATTGATTGGTGTGAGCGTGAAGACGCTTCAAAACTGGGAGCAGGACCGGCGACGCCCCACGGGACCGGCAGCCGCACTTTTGAGCATCATTGAGCATGATCCAGCGCTGGCGGTGAAAGCCATTCACCGGGTATAAGGCACTTGCGGAGGCTCAGGCCACTTAGCCTTGGTACGAGCGATTGGCTCGGAGGCCCTTCTTGCCACCCCACACAACCAACATGACCACCACAGCGCCCAATAACACCCACGAACCCGGCTCAGGAACGGCACTACTCGCCACGGTCACGGCTGTGCCAGAAGCGTCGAGCGGGATGTCGAACAGGTTCGAATCGAGCAGCAGGATGTTCGCCAGGTCAATGCTGCTCGAACCCACTCCAATCGCCTCAAACGTTAGTGTCGCCAGAATGCCATCAATGTTTACACCTGGTCCGGGTCCACTCAGCGAATCGCCAATAAACGTGATTGTTCCGGCGGTGTTGTCGATGAATCCAGGGCTGAAGAACACGCCAATACTGCCAAACAACGAGCCTTCAACGACGCCGGTGGCTGAGAGTACGGCGGGATTGAAGTCGATGTCGAACTGGAAGGCGTAGAGGTCGCTGACGCCCGTGATGATCACGTCCACCGTCACGGAGTTTCCGAGTGCCGGCGTGGTCGTGGATGGTTGAAGGGACAGATTGTCGGCGAAAACGCCGCCGCTGAAAACAACAATGAGGCAGAGAAGTTGGACAAGTCGTTTCATATGGATCACCTATTGACACCGGGTTCCGGTGGGTAGTTTCTGGGACACGAAAGAAAGGTCGCGAATGTCTATCACGCCGTCGAAGTTCACGTCGGCGCGGTCATCGAATCCTGGCTGGCCAGCTTTCTTGCCGTATGCCGCCCTGACGATCGCCACGTCGGCGCAGTCGACCCTGCCATCGCTATTGACATCGCCGGAAATGGCAACGGTCACGAATACCTGATCGGACACCGTGAATTGCCCATCGCTGACTGAGAGTGTGAACTGATGCGTGCCGGGCGGAAGGTCGGTACTGAATGTCGGAGCTTGGGACAGTGTGGTTCCCGATTGGGTCCAACTGTATTGCAGCGGATCTCCATCAGGGTCAAACGAGCCCTCTCCCCACAAAGTAGCCCGAGTCAGCGATCCAGGTATTACATAGAAGACCTGATCGGACCCAGCGTCTGCCACGGGCGAATGGTTTCCCGGGACCGGCGTACCGACTGGCGTTGATTCTGCACCAAATATCGACGCTGTGACGGAGGTCCATGGGTACCACCCCGCCGTCGGGGATTGTACCGAGACAGGCATCGACAGTCCCTTCTCATAGTACTTCGGCCGTTCGTTGTCCATCTTGGCCACTGCCCAATCGTGAAGCTCCCTGAACGTCAACCCGTTTTGACCGGTGTCTGCCTTCGGGGTGCTGGAGCCTGGGCTGATAGGTGATAGACCATCAACCAAATACCACGAGTAAATGCCGCCGCCAGCGGGGTGCCCGTCTTCGGAAGAGCGCCATCGATACGCAAAATCAAAGAATCCAGGTCCAGAAGCAGCCAGCAGGATGCTGTTTGGAACGACGTTCTCTGATGGTGAGGGGTTCTCTGATGGTGAGGGCCAAAAGCCTCCTGCGTGGCACGTCTCAAGAATGACGATCTTGTTGGCATTCTTTGGAATGTGTCTGATCAACAAACTCCGAAAATGGAAATCGCCGATCTCGCTGTCGAATCCCACCGATAATGCCTGATTGGGCCCCCCCCACAGGTCAGGCACGCCATGTCCGGAATAGTAGAACACAAACGTGTCACCATCACTCATGGCGTTACCAATCGTTTCGATAGCGGTCTCGATGGAAAGGTCGTTGCGTATACCGGCATACTCAAGCTTCATCACCTGGTCTACTCCCGCAACCGCCGTAAAGTGCATGTAGCGGTCGAGGGCGGCAGCTAGTTTCGCCGCGTCGTTGTGAGCATCATTTGGGTAGGCTCCTATGCAACAGTGCCATCCCTGGTGTACTCCAACGAACAGTGCCACCGTCTTCCTGGCAGCGGGTTCCCGGACAACACGGAACCCGTCGTACATATCCCTGACGGCTTGGCCGTTTGCTTCACGGTTCGACGTGCGGTAGCCCTGGTAGAAACTGAACCAGGATCCGCCCCGAACGATTCTCAGCCCACCCGGTGGTGGATAGGGCGGATTGTCCTGCGGATTCGACGAGTAATAGTAGTATGCGTCCTGGCACCACTCATAGACATTTCCGATCATGTCGTACAGACCCCAGCCGTTGGGCAGCTTGCCGCCCCCGGGATGGGTCTTGCCGCCCGAGTTGCCCGCGTGCCATGCAATGTCATCCAGGTTTCCGTACAAGGCGCCTGTGGTTCCCGCACGCGCGGCATACTCCCACTCCGCCTCAGTTGGTAGACGATAACCGTACCCGTCGTTGAGCTGGTTGAGCTTTGTCAGGAAGGTCTGGAGGAAGGTCTGGACATCGTTCCAATTCACTTCCTCCACCGGCAGATCGCTCCCTTTGAAGTAGCTCGGGTTGCTGCCCATCACCGCTTCCCATTGCGCCTGGGTCACCTCGAACCTGCCCATCTCGAAGGACTTGGCGATCTGCACGGAGTGCCGAGGGTTCTCGTCCAGATAGCACCCGCTGTCCCCCGGCGCACAGCCCATCATGAACTCGCCCGCGGGAATGGTGGCGAACTGCATGTTGAACGGTCCGGATTGAGTGAATCCCAGCGACGAGTCCAGGACCCCTGAGCGGAAGGCCGGTGATACCTTGGGGGCATCGGGGCGCGCCGATGACTGGGCGGCTGATACTGGCATTGGCGCTCTTGACTCCCAGGTTCCTCCCTGGGCATGGAGCATGAGTAGGGAGGCGGAGTAGCAGACCAGAACCGGCGCAACTCCGCGCATGGCATGTAGGATCGTTCGTGATGACATTAGATCTGACCTTGGGGTCCATTCCAGACACGGTGTGCGCGATAGTGCCGCGCAATGGACAGTTCAATTTACCGGGCTTCCGCCGGACTGCCAAAGCGCTTTCAGACGCCAACAAGCGTCACGACACGTCACTGGTACGCCATTCACGCCGGCATTGCGCTAGAATCTGCTCTTATGGCCGCTAACGGCGCCAAACTCTCTTCGTGGAAGGAGATCGCGGCGCATCTTGGGGTTGGTTTGCGGACGGCGCAAAGGTGGGAGCGTGACAGGGGGTTGCCGGTCCATCGGATCCCCGGCGGACCGCGGGGACTGGTTTTTGCGCTCCCCGAGGAGTTGGATGCTTGGCGGCGTCCGGTGGAGCGGCGGCCCGCATCGCTCCGGGCGTGGTGGATGGGAGCGGTGTTCCTGGCAGTGGCCGCTGTTCCGGGATGGTATTTGGCGCGGCCGGCGCCGCGGCCGGCTCTAGTGCACGCCGATCCGGGGGGCATTGCTGTGTCCGACGCGCAGGGCCGTGCTCTGTGGCGTTGGGCGGCGCCAGGCGGACTCGAAGCCGGAGAATTCCAGTCGGCAGAGTACGCTGCGCGGCACTCCTTCTTCGCCGATGTGGATGGCGATGGCGAGACCGAGACGCTCTTCGCGGTAAATCCTCCGGGCGTCGGGACGCGGAACGCCGAGCTGTTTTGCTTCTCCGCCCGGGGCGCCGTGAAATGGCGCTTTCCACCTGGCCAGGCCGTGGGGACGCGCAAGGAAAATTTCACCCCGATGTTCCGGATCGAAAACGTCCGCCTGGCGCGCGGCTCTGGCGGCCGGCCGCTGATCGCCGTGGAGAGCAGGCACTGGGCATTCTACCCGGCTCAGATCGCGGTGCTGGACGGTCGCGGCAAACAGCTGCGCGAGTACTGGCATTCGGGCGGATTCCTTGACATGGAGGCCGCCGATCTGAACCACGACGGGCGCGATGAGCTCTATCTGGGCGGGACCGACAATGGGCGGAAGATGGCCACGATGCTGGTGCTCGATCCCGAGACGATGGAAGGCGCCGGCGATCAACCGAACGACCCGGACTACCAGCTTCTTGGCTTCCCTCCCGGGCGGGAGATACTGCGCGTGTTCTTCCCGGCGTCATGCATCAGCCGGGCAAACGCGTACCGGCCTGAGGTGCTTGCCTTCGCGATTCAAGGGGAGCAGGCTGCGATTCGAGTGCGCCATGGTGTGGACGGTGGAGGGGTCATTTATGGCCTCTCGCCGCAGGGGAAGTTGCTCAATTTCAGCCTGGATGATGGATATCCGGAGCGTCACGCGAAGTTCGAGGCGGAGGGGCGGATCCGGCACAAGTTCGACCGGGCGAAAGAGGAGGAGGAACTTCGGAACATCGAAGTCGTGCGGCGATAGACCTATCCGCAGAGCGCGGCGGCGCCGGCGATGCCGGCATCGGCGCCGTAGCGGGCCATCACGATGGGAATCTCCGAGGCCCGCTGATTGATGGCCCAGCGCGGGAGGTTCTTCGAGATATCGGCAAAGAACGGGCTGAATAATTCGGCCATCCCGCCGCCCACCACCATGCACTCCGGCTCCAGCAGGTCCACGATGTTGCCCAGCCAGACGGTCAGCAGGAATGCGGTTTCCTCCAGCACCTGCCGGGCCGCCGCATCGCCTTCGCGAAAAGCCTGGCCCACGTGCTCGGCGCGAATCTGCTCCACCCCTCCTGCCAGTTCGACCATGCGTGCGGCGCCGCCCCCGGCCACCTTGGCCTGGGCGCGCAGCGCGATAGCGGGGCCGGCGGCGAGGGCTTCGATGCAGCCGTATTTGCCGCAGGCGCAGCGCGGACCCCGGTAGTCGATGGTCACGTGCCCGCCCTCGGCGGCGCCCCCGGTGCGCCCGTGATGGATCTTGCCGTCCAGCACGATTCCCGCGCCAATGCCGGTTCCCAGCGTGGCGTAGAACAGGTTGGCGCATCCGCGTCCCGCTCCCCATAGGAATTCGGCGAGGCCCGCGGCGTTGGCGTCGTTATCCACCTTCGCGGGCACGCCGAAGGCGCGTTGGGTCTCGGCGGCCAGGGGGAAGCCGCGCCAGCAGGGCAGATTCGGCGGATTGAGCACCACGCCCGTCTTGGGATCCAAAGGTCCGGGCGCGCACATGCCGATGCCGGTCACCGCGCCGCGGGCTTCCGGCACCACGGAGAAGACGGCATCCACGGCGTTGATCACCGACGCAAAGCCGGTGGCGGCATCGCCGGCCGGAGTCATCGGCACACGCGTCTTGTACGTGATCTCACCAGTGGAATCTACCAGCCCGGCAGCCACTTTGGTACCGCCAATATCGACGCCTATGATCATGGATTCACCCGCATCATACCATTGGGCCCGAAATCATGGATCGCGCCCGGGGTGCGCGACATAGAATCGGTGGAATTGAAGCCCCAATCGGAGCCGCGACCGTGCGGGAGCGGTATCTTAACCGCATGACGGCAACCGCTCCCTTACGGTCGCGGCTCGGATTGGGCTGGCGACCGCTGCCTCACGGCCGCGGCTCGGATTGGCGTACTCCCCGCGCACGGATTCTCTCAATTGGCCAAGACTCGCGTACATATCTCACTTTCCGCTGCCGCTTGCAATGGGAGGTGAAAAGAGCTTTATTAGTGGATACGGGATTCATGGCTGGCGCGACGAGCGTCGACAGCCGAAGTCCGCCCGTCCGAATAAGGAGTCCGCATGTCAACAAACGATTCTCTCGACCGCCGGGATTTTCTAAAATCCGTGAGCGCCACCGGCCTGTCCCTCACCGCCGCCACATCCGCCATGGCCGGCAAGACCGGCAGCAAGATGAGCGGGGGCCGAGTGATCGGCGCCAATGATCGCATCAACCTCGGTGTCATCGGCTGCGGCGGCCGCGG
This sequence comes from Candidatus Solibacter sp., assembly GCA_026394025.1. Taxonomy (GTDB): domain Bacteria; phylum Acidobacteriota; class Terriglobia; order Bryobacterales; family Bryobacteraceae; genus Solibacter. Next base: position 2,761 of record JAPKZC010000076.1, on the reverse strand, counting down.
CCGCTACGACGCTGACGCGTTCAGCGCGTTCGGCAAGAAGAACAACAATGCCTGCCAGATCGTCGCCGCCTGCGATGTCTACGAGAAACGCAAGAAGATGGTGGCCGACAAATT
>JAPKZC010000076.1:0-2606 GCA_026394025.1 Candidatus Solibacter sp. | reverse complement strand
TACCTGGATTACCGCGAACTCCTCAACCAGAGCGATGTGGACGCGGTCATCGTCGCCAGTTGCGACCACTGGCACGGCAAGATGGCGATGGACGCCATGGACAAGGGCAAGGACGTCTATTTGGAAAAGCCCATGGTCCACACCAACGAAGAAGCCCGGCAGTTGGTGGCCACGGTGAAGGAGACCAAGCGGATTCTCCAGGTTGGCTCGCAAACCACTTCCGCCGATATCTGGTGGAAGGCCAAGAAGGCCATCGCCGACGGCGCGATCGGCCAAATGATCGAGAGCCAGGGTTCGTACCACCGCAACGGCACCGAGGGCGAGTGGAACTGGCCCATCGAAGCCGGCGCCGGCCCCGACGGTAAGGGTGACGATTACGTCGATTGGAACATGTGGCTGGGGTCCCAGTTTAAGCTCGCCCCCAAGCGCCCCTGGGATGCCGACCGCTTCTTCCGCTTCCGCAAGTACTGGGACTATTCGCTGGGTATCGCCAGCGATCTTTTCTATCACGTGATCGCGCCGCTCAACATCTGCTGGGACGAGCCGCAGTTCCCCACCAAGGTGATGGCCACCGGCGGCATCTACGTCTTCAAGAAGCTGCCGGACGGCAAGCCGGACCGGGAAGTGCCGGACACCTTCCACCTGCTGGCCGAATACGCGAAGGGCCATTCCCTGGTGCTGAGCTCATCGATGGCGAATAACACCCACATTCCCGGCATGATCCGCGGGCATGAGGGGACCATCATCATGGTGGACCACGGGGAGTTCGAGCGTAACGTTCCGTTCATCACGGTCAAACCGCAGGTCAGGGGCAACAGGGCCATCGGCGGCGCAGCCTACGAGCAGAAGTTCGGCGTCAAGGACTTCCAGATCCCCATCGATCAGGCCGACATGATGGACGCGCATATCGGCAACTTCCTGGGTTGCATGCGCACGCGCGAGAAACCGCACCTGGATGTGGAGACCGGCGCCAAGGCGGTGGTGGTGATCAACCTGGCGGCGCAATCCTACCGCGAAGGCAAGGTCATGTATTGGGACGCCCAGCACTGGAAGGCCTCGGACAAGCCGATTAAGGCGTAATCGGGGAGGGCGGGGCCCGGCCCCGCCCTTTTCCACTTTGGGACACCCCGTCCCAGGTTTGAACACTTCCCCCTGCCCAACCTGCCTCTAATTCCAGTAATTCCCGTGGCACACGACTTGCTTATCACCCTCACACGGGAGGTTTCCCCATGCCGCAAAAGGAACGGATTCGAGAAGCTTTGAGCACCTTGCCCACCTTGGAGCATCTGGTGGAGCGGGTAGAGGCGGGCTGGAAGCCGGTGGCGATCGAATGGGAACGCGAAGCATCCGCCGAAGCCCAGGAGAAGCAGGCGGTGGAAGAGATCCCATACGGTCTGCGCGTGTCCGACGATGGCACGGGTCTGGTGGAGAGCCAGCCTGAGCGGCAGGTGATCATCACGGCGCTGGACATGATTGTGGAAGACCGCCCGCTCTCCCAGGTGGCAGAGGAACTCAATCGCCGCGGGTGCAGCACCCGTAAAGGCGATCCCTGGACCCCCTCCGCCCTCTTCACGCTTTTGCCGCGGATGATCCAGGTGGGCCCGCGCGTCTTCACCAGCAGCGAGTGGGTGAGCCGCAAGCAACGTCTGCCGCGCGTGGTGTAGACTCGCCGGCACGGTGCCGCGGGGGTTCCGCCGCGCGCCCCGTGGCGCGGCAGGGTGCAAGCAGTATAAACTCACACCTATGAAGTCTCGACGTGTCCCTGCGTTCGTGGTTGTTGCGGTATTGTCCGCTTGCCTGCTGCCCGCACAAACGGCTCCTAAAATCACTACGCCCAAAGAAGCCCTGGGGTTCAACATTGGCGACGACTATCAGGTTGCCAACCACACCCAGTTGGAGACCTACTGGAAGAAGCTGGCCTCCGAGAGCCCGCGCATGAAGCTGGAGAGCATCGGCAAGACCGAGGAAGGCCGCGACCAGTGGATGGCCATCGTCACGTCGCCGGAGAACATGAAGAAGCTGGCGCGCTACAAGGAAATCGCCGGCAAACTGGCCCATGCCGAGGGGGTGAGCGAGCAGGAAGCGCGCGCGCTCGCCAAGGAGGGCAAGGCGGTGGTGTGGATCGATGGCGGCTTGCACGCCACCGAAACGGTGGGCTCGCAGCAGCTCATGGAATGGGTCTACCAAATGGTGAGCCGCAGCGACGAAGAGACCATGCGCTTTCTCAACGACGTGATTGTGCTCTCGGTGCAGGCCAACCCGGATGGACAGGAGCTGGTGGCGAACTGGTACATGCGGGAGAAGGACCCGCTCAAGCGCAGCATGACCGGCCTGCCGCGCCTTTATGCCAAGTACATCGGCCACGACGACAATCGCGATTTCTTCATGTCCAATATGAGGGAAACCACCAACATGAACCGCCAGTTGTTCCTGGAGTGGTTCCCGCAGATCATGTACAATCACCACCAGACCGGCCCCGCCGGCGCAGTGGTGTTCATCCCGCCCTTCCGCGATCCGTTCAACTACAACTTCGACCCGCTCGGGATGATGGAACTGAACCTGGTCAGCGCCGCTATGCACAGCCGCTTCATTGCGGAAGGCAAGCC
>JAPKZC010000039.1 GCA_026394025.1 Candidatus Solibacter sp. | reverse complement strand
GAGGGCCTCTTCATGCAGGAGGCCGCCGGTATCCCGGAGACCTTCTTCACGGTATGGGCTAACGTCTTCCAGCTCGGACACCTGGCGCCTGGCGAGCGCTTCCTGGTGCATGGCGGCACGAGCGGCATCGGCACCACAGCGATCCAACTTGCGCGCGCGTTTGGCGCCACGGCATTCGCCACGGCGGGGAGCGAAGAGAAGTGCCGCGTCTGCGTGGAACTGGGCGCGGAGCGGGCCATCAATTATAAGGAGCTCGATTTCGCCAAGGAATTCCAGGAGATCGATCTCGTGCTCGACATGGTGGGTGCGGCCTACACGCCGCGCAATCTGGAGGTGCTGGCCGCGCGCGGCCGCCTGGTACAGATCGCGGTGCAGCAAGGCGCCAACGCCACGGTGAATCTGGCGAAGGTGATGCAGAAGCGCCTCACGGTGACCGGCTCCACCATGCGCCCGCGCCCCATCGCCGAGAAGGGCGGGATCGCGAGCGAGCTTCGCGAGCAGGTGTGGCCGCTACTGGAATCGGGCGCCGTGAAAGTGCTGGTGGATCGCGTCTTCCCGCTGGAAGATGCCGCCGCCGCGCACCGCTACATGGAGAGCGGGGCGCATATTGGAAAACTCATTCTGTCGATGTAGGACGGGCGGCAGAGTCCGAGCTGCGCTCGGATGCACAAGGCGGAGCCTTATGCCACTCCGTCCTCTTCGAGCGCGCCCATCTGTTCCAGCATCTCGTAGGTCCGCCGAGCCTCGGCCTCATCCACTTTGCTGACGGCGAACCCGACGTGGACCAGCACGTAGTCGCCGACTTGAGCCTCCGGCACGAAGTCCAGATAGACCTGACGGGTGACGCCGCCGAACTGCACCTTGGCGAGGCGGTTCCAACCGCTATCCGCCGCCTCCAATATTTTGCCGGGTATAGCCAAACACATAGGAATCCTTCTTCAGTCTAGCGGAAAGACGATCTGTGATAAATGTATGTTCGCTGGTGAAGTAGAGGAGCGTCATATGAGTTGTCCGGGCAGAGCGGGCTGATTCAGGGCGTGGTGGTGGACCCCGCGGACGCGTTGATGCCGGGCGTTAAGGTGGCCGCGCTCGACGAGGCGAAAGGCATCCTGATCCGCGAGACCACCACCGACGCGGACGGTTCGTTTCAGGTGAGGCAACTCCTGCAAGGGGTGTACACCATCCGGGTGGAGGCGCCGGGGTTCCAGAAGATGGAACGCAGGGGCATCGTGCTGGATGCCGCCCAGGTCATGAACCTGGGCAACGTGCGGATGACGGTGGGCGCGACCTCGACGTCGTTGACGGTGGAGGAAGTTGTGCCGATGGTGGAGAGTACCACAGCGCAGAAGAGCTACGTGATCACTGGCGAGCAGGTATCCGAACTGAGCCTGAACGGGCGCGATTTCGGGTCGCTGATGATGACGCTGCCGGGCGTGGCGAGTAGCGCGCAATCGGACTTCCGGCTGAGTTTCAGCGACACCACCACGTTCAACGTCAATGGCGGGCGGGGCAGCATGAACAACGTCACGCTGGACGGGAGCCACAACACCGACGTGGGCGACAACGGGGCGCAGTACTCGCAGCCGAGCCTGGACGCGGTGGGCGAGTTCAAGGTGGCGACCTCGGCGTTCGCGGCTGAGCGCGGGCGCATTTTCGGGACGATGATTTCCGCCACCACCAAGGCGGGCGGCAAGAAGTACCACGGCACGGTTTACTACTTCGGACGCAACAACGCCTTTGACGCGCGGCCTCCGTTTGACGTGACGGGGCGCAAAGTAAAGTTGCAGTTCCACCAGTTCGGCGGCAACGTGGGCGGACCGGTATACCTACCGCACATTTCCAGCCGGCAAAGCACCAAGCTGTTTTTCTTCTTTAATCACGAGACCACACGCGGCATCAAGCCGAACGGCGGGCAGACAGTGGACATTCCGCGGCCGGAACTGCTGACGGGCGATTTCACGCTGCTCTACCGCACGGGGACGATCAGCGGAACGACTTTCCAAAACGGGCAGGTCTTCGAGCCGGGGTCGATCACGCGCAACGCGGCGGGCAACATCATCGGCGGCACGCCGTTCGTGGGCAACATCATTCCCAAACAGTGGTGGAGCAAGAACGCGCCGGCGTTTCTACAGATTCTGAACCGCGCCGACCGCTCCTTCTGGTCGCCCACGCCGAACGCGGCGGAGCAGATGCGCATCCCGTTGCGCGACACCTACCGGCTGCGCAAGAACCAGGACATCGCGCGCGTGGACTACCACTTGAACCCGCAGACCAACGTGTTCTTCCGCTGGTCGAACGACGCGCAGCATGAGGAGACGGGCCTGGGGATCTGGAGTTCGACGCCCTACCCGGTGTATCCCATGATGCACGAAAAGCCGGGGTCGAACTGGAGCATGAACGTGGTGAAGCTGTTGGGGCGGAGCACGATCAACGAACTGATCTTCACGTATGCGCACCAGTCCCAGATTGTGGACGTGTCGCAGAGTGTGGACCCGGCGCAGTACGACCGCGAGAAGCTGGGCTTCACGTACGGGCAGGTGTTTCCGCAATCGAACCTGCGCAACCGTTTTCCGCGCTTCAATTGCGGCGTGGGGAGCTGCAACTTCACGGGGACGGCGTCGGGGTGGGCGAACGACGGCAAGGACTACGCCTGGATGGACAACCTGACGCTGATGCGCGGCAAGCACACGCTGAAGGTGGGCGCGTACGCGAACCTGGACGACAAGCAGCAGCAGCCCTCGTGGAACGATGCTGGCAATTTCGATTTCAGCGCGTCCAGCACCAAGATCAACCCGAACGATACGAACAGCGGGCTGGGCAACCTGCTGACCGGTAATTACACGACGTTTACGCAGACCAACGGCAAGTTCTATGCGGACTTCCGGTTTCAGGGAGTGGAGTTCTACGCGCAGGACAGTTGGAAGGTGGCACGCAATCTGACGCTGGAACTGGGGGCGCGGTACGTTTATTTGGGCCCGACCTACACACGCCACCAGTATCTGCAGAATTACTGGGATCCGGGGCGCTTCAACGCGGCGAAGGCGGTGACTATCGACACCAGCAACAACCTGACCAAGGGCAGCATTGTCTCCGGATCGGGCGATCCGTTCAATGGCATCGTGCAGGAAAACACACAAGGCATTCCGGCGGGCTTCGGGTTCCACCACAAGAATCAGGTATCGCCGCGAATCGGCTTCGCATGGTCGCCGGCGAAGAACGGAAAGACCGCGGTGCGCGGCGGCTTCGGCACGTTCTTCGAGCGGATGCGGCAGAACGTGAACAACTTCGACGGCATGGGCAATCCGCCGCTGGTGTATACGCCGAGCATTTTCTCCGGCAAAGTGGACGCGCTGAGCGCCGCGGTGATTGCCAACGGGACGCGCTTTCCGGTGGCCATCTCAACCTTCAACCAGGCGATGAACACGCCGACGGTGTATAGCTGGAGCCTGGGCGTGCAGCAGCAGATCGCCAAGACGTTCAGCCTGGACGTGTCGTACGTGGCCAACGTGGCGCGGCACCTGCAATACCGCATGGACCTGAACCAGTTGCCGCTGGGGACCACCACGGCGGCGGGCAACACAGTGTTGAAGGATGCCAACAGCGTGACCGACGCGGTGCGCCCGTACAAGGGCTTCACCAACATCAATTACACGGACTTCGGCGCCAACAGCTCTTACAACTCATTCCAGATGCGGGCGAGCCGGCGTTTCAGCAAGACGCTGACCTTGAACGTGAACTACACGTGGGCGAAATCGCTGGGGATCGTGGATTCGGACACGACGGTGATCGATTACTATCGCGACCGGCACCGGCAGTGGGGCCCTTCGGGCTTCGACCGCAAGCACGTACTGGGCGTGGACTACGTTTTCTATGTGCCGAAACTGGCGCGCGGCACACTGAATCACAAGGCGATGCGCGGGTTGATGAACGGCTGGCAGTTGTCGGGCGTGTCGCGCATCTGGACGGGGCTGCCGATGACGGTGACGTCGAACGGCAACTCGGGAACGCTGGGCGGCGGCGTGCGGGCGGACTATATTGGCGGCGATCTGTATCCGGAGACGAAGACGCGCGATGCGTACTTCAACGTGTTCGCGTTTGGGCGCCCGGTGGACGGGTCGTTGGGGAATACGGGTAAGGGCATCATCCGCGGTCCGGGGCTGGTGAACTTCGATACGTCGCTGTTCAAGAACTTCAAGATGAACGAAGGGCGGAGCCTGCAATTCCGGCTGGAGACGTTCAACACGATGAACCACACGGAGTGGTACGGGGTGAACATGGCGGCCAACGGGTCAAATGCGGGGCAACCGGTGACGCAGGCATCGCGAGGCACGGGCGGGCAGGTGACATCGACGCGGGACGCGCGGAATGTGCAGTTGTCGTTGAAGATTTATTGGTAGGCGGTCCGGGGCACCGGGATGCAACGGGAGGCGCGCCGCTATATAGTAGGTTAGAAGCCCGCTTCCTCGCGAGCAATGAAGAATTAGGAGAGTACCCATGGAAGGTAAGTCTTGTGGCCATTTGCGCCGGCGCGATTTTCTGGCGCTCCCGGTAGCTGCCGCGGCAGTTGCCGCCGTTCCCGGAATTGGCGCGGGAGCGGCTGCCGCCGCCGAACCGGAGTGGAGGAACAAGCAATCCGGCATGACTTACCGCCGGCTGGGCCGCACCGGCCTGATGGTTTCCTCCATGGGTATGGGAGGCGACGACATCCGCCCCGATAACAACGATTTCGTCAATTGGGCCGTGGACCTGGGCCTGAACTACTTCGACACGGCCCCGCACTACGGCATGGGCGCGAGCGAACGCGGGTACGCCGACGTTGTCAAGCGGTGCGGGCGCGACAGGGTTTTGCAGAACACCAAGGTGAATGTCTTCCCGAACCGAACGATGGTATATCGGAGAATGTTCCAGAGCCTGGAGGAGAGCGAGCAGAACCAGATCCGGAACAAAGTGATGGAAGAGATTGCGCGCCGCGGCCTGGAAAACCCGGATTACCTCGGTTCGTACTTCAGCGGGCAAGCCGACGGCCTGCGTTCCGCGATGATCGCCAACGCGCTGCACGAAAAATACGCCGCCAAGTTCGACCGGCAGAAGGAGATTAAGGCCTACATCGTCAATTCGGTGGAGGGCAGTCTGAAAGCGCTGGGAACGGACCACCTGGATTGTCTGTTGATGCGCGGTGTGGAAACGCCGTTCGAACTCAGGAATACGCCGGAGGTTCTGGAGGCTTTCGAATCGCTCAGGAAGCAAGGCAAGGCGCGCTTCCTCGGGTTTTCGGCGCACACGGATCCGGCGGGTATTCTGGAAGCTGCGATCGAGACCGGCACCTATTCCATGGGCATGATTGCCTATCATTTTCTGAACGCGAAGTGGGTGGACCCGGTGCTGGAGAAGGCCAAGAAGGCCGATTTCGGAGTGATGGCCATGAAATCCAGCCGTGTGGTGCAGAACCCTTTCAATCGCAGGCAGCTTATTCCGGAGCGCGCGAGGGCGTTGGACAAGCTGGTGCCCGGCAAGATGACGCTCTTCCAGAAGGGCTTCCATTGGGCACTGCAGAACCCGAACCTGAGCGGCGTGGTGGTGGGGATTTCGGACATGGCCATGGCAAAAGAAGATATCCCTCTGGCGATGACCGCGGAGGCTGCGGCCGCCACTGCCAAGTAGACCGCTCCGATAGAGACAACTCATGGCCGAACTGATTCCGTTTCGCTGGCCGGCGGAGTGGAAAGACGCATCCAGGCTGGAACTTATCAAAGGTACGCCCATCAACTGCCTGGTGGGCGAGGCGCCGCCGCCTTTTCCGCTTGGCGATCTGCAATTCTTTGCGCAGGACCAACTGCCCGCCGGTATTGCGGTTCGCGAGGGGGCGTGGCCGCGGGTGCTACAGGCGCAAACCAGGAAAGACGTGGTCGAAGCCGGCGCGACTGGCGCCCCGTGGGTGGATTCCAACGCCGGCCTGATCCGTATCGCGCAACTGATGGAACCGGGGAAGCCTGTGTGGCTCAGCACGCTGCCGCCGTCGGGAAAAGAGGTGGTCCCGCTGGAGGAGTTCGCCCGCGCTGCGGCCGAGGCGTGCGCGTACGGGGCCCGTTGGATCGTCACGCTTGACGAGCGATTCCGGGTGGAGTTGGAGAAGCGCAGCGAGGCCGGCGCGCGCGAATGGAAACGCGTGGTCTCCGCGCTGAATTTCTTCGAACGCCATTCCGAATGGCGAAGCTGGGGGCCCGTCGCGTCTCTGGCGGTGGTATCGGATTTCGAAGGCGACAACAAGCTGATGGCCGAGGAGTTTCTGATCCTGGCGCCGCGCCGCCACCTGGCGTACCGGGCCATCCGCAAAGCCGACGTGGGGAAAGCATCGTTGAGCGGAACGAAGGCCATCCTGTATCTGGATGGAGCACCACCGGCGGGTGAGATCCGCGAGAAGTGCCTCGAGTTCGTTCGCGGGGGCGGGTTGTTGATCTCGCCGCGCGGGGTGTTGGCGGGGGAGTCGAAAGA
>JAPKZC010000512.1:2670-14292 GCA_026394025.1 Candidatus Solibacter sp. | reverse complement strand
ATCCCGAAACCGCTCCCCGCGCCCGTACGGCCGGTGGAGGATCTGGCGAACCTGAAGGTCACCGACGCCCGCACGGGAGATGTCCTCTCCATTGCGGGCGCGGGCGACCGCATGACTGATCTGGACTACACGGTGGACCGCGGCACCCGATACGAAGCGGGGTCGCGGACCTGGGTGGAACTCTCCGGTGCATACATGAACCGCCGCGTGTCCCTGCGCATCGGCGGCGATGAAGAGGTGGAAGTTTTTCTTCACGCCGACGCGCGCAAGGTCACGCTGGAAGATCTGGCGCTCAGCGAAGACGATTTGGCGCAGATGGACGAGCGGCAGAATCCCTCCGACTCCTTCGATTTCGATGGCGCAACCTGGATGTACCGGCTGAGCCGCGAAGTACGCGCCTGGCGCGACAATCAACCGGCGCCCACCGGCTTCTACTACTGGGAGTTTTTCACCCAGGACGGCAAGCGCCTGATGGGAATCAGGAAGGTGGAAGGCGAGCCGTTCACCGTCACGCTGTCCACGTGGATTAACGCGGGAGACGTCACCGTCTACCGCAAGACGTAATTGAAACCGCTCCCTGACGGTCGCGGCTCTGATCGGAGCCGCGACCGTCAGGGAGCGGTCTGGGGCCCCACATTGAGTTTCGAAGCAGGCACATCCTATGAGTAAGTCGTCATTGCGTGTTCTGGCGGTCCTGTTGACCGCCGGCATCATAGCAGTCCTTTTCGCCGGCCTCGATGGGTTGCCCGGTGCAATCAAGGCCCAGATCGCGGCGGAACGCAAATCATTCACCGTGGCGCAGTCGCAGATCCAATCGGCGCAGGCCGAGGTCTCGCGCAATCTCGCCACGGAGAGCGCTCTCTTCCGTGCCCTGCCCTCGGCGCGGGAGTATCCGGACCGCCTCGGCCGCGCCGCCAATTCGCTGGCCGCCGCCGGCCAGTCACTCGCCGAACTGGAGCAGTTGGAAAAACAGGACCGGCGAAGCGACCGCACCCGCGCCGAATCCCTCCTGGGGCGTCAGAAGCAGGTCCGCGCCGCTGCCGTGGCCGATGCCGAAAGCGTGCGCAAGGACGCCGCCCACTGGGTCGACCTGAAGCAGCATCTGCCGCAGGAAGTCCAGGACATGGAGCGCGATCATAAAGCTATCCATGCGGTGGATCTGGCAGCCGCCGCGGCTGCCGTGCAGAAAGCGCAGGCCGATTGGCCGGAGAAACAAAACGATCTGGAATCGCGCTTGGCCACGGCGCGCGGCGTTCTCACGCGCAGCGATGAACTCTGGCAATCCACCACCGAGGCGCGCCGCGCCGCCGCGGCCAACGATTACACCAAGCTCGATTTCGGCGCCCTGTTCGCGGCGGCCGACACGCTCAAGACCGGCGCCGCCGACTTGCCCAAGCAAGCCGAGCAGCTAAAGACGCTGAGCGCCCAGTTGTACGAATCCTGGGACAAAATCCTGGTCGATATGGAAGTCCGCGGCAGCGGCAACGCGCGCGCGTACAACCAGAAGATCAAGACGGTGCGCACCAAAATCGCCGACGCCACCGGCAAGGCGAGCACCGCCGCCAGCGACGAAAAATGGGTGGACGTGTCGAAGGCGCAATACCAGGCCATGGAAAAGAACCTGGGGATGGCGATCGAACACAAGCCCGCCGGAAAGTACGATACCGAAAGCGAGCGCGTGGCCCAACCGGCCGGTTTCGCCTACATGGCCCCGCAAGGTCAGAGCAACCAATATGGCCACTGGGAGCAGCGCAACGGCACCAGCTTCTGGGTCTTCTACGGCCAGTACGCGCTCATGCGCGACCTGCTCTTCAACCGCGACTACCGTCCGATGGACTATCGCGAGTATCAGGACTACCGCACGTACCGCGAACGCAACCAGACCTACTACGGCCGCGATACCGCGAGCCAGGCTCCCAAGTACGGTACGTCCGGCACGGCCACGCAGGAGAAGTACTCCGGAAGCACATTCTCCAAGAGCGGCGGCTTCAAGGATTCCAAGTACGCCAGCAAGGCCGGCGGATACCGCGATTCCCAATACTCCTCGCCGGCGGCCAAGGATCCCAACGTGGATCGCAGTCCGCGCCGGTTCGGCAGCGGCAGCAGCCGTCCGGCGGAGCAGCCGCGCGCCGCGCCGCCACCGTCGCGATCTTACCGGCCCGCGCCCACGCCCTATCGCCCGTCCGCGCCGCGCAGTCCGGGACGCAGCTTCGGAGGCTCGCGCAGAAGGTAGCAGGACAGGCCTCCCGGCCTGTCTTTACTTGCCCTTCTTCTTCGGAGCCACAGGGATGGCGTGACCCGTCTTATCGTCGGTGTGGAAGCTCTGCGACTGGAATGCCATGTAGAACGCGCGGTACCTGCCGTCGGGGTATTGGAAGATCAGGCAGCCGTCGTGGTAGGTACCGTCATCGCTGGCGTGGTCTTTGCCGTTACCCTGGTTCATGTGGATATCGTGAATGCCATTGCCAGGAGTGAATTGAAAGTACTGGTCCTTCTTGGCATCCGGCCCCCACTTGGACCCGAAGGCATAGATCACGCTGCCGGGCAGGCCCACGGCCGCGACCACCGCGTCTTCCATGGCGTCTTTAAGATCGTTGTTCGCGCCCGGGAGATCGCCGGGCACAACCTTGAACTTGTTGGTTTTGACAATGCCGCCGCGCACGAAATCCTGGGCAATCCCGCCCGCCTTGCTCGCCAGCTTCTTGAATCCCGCCGGAAGCACTGTCAGGTCATGCGTAAGCGAAGCCGGCAGTGAAGTTACGCTCTGAAAGAGCAGCTCCGGAGGCTGGAGGCTGGATTGCACGTTGACCGCGATCCGGAACATCGTCTTGCCCGCCGACACCAGGATCTGATAATGATCGTCGTCCGCGTCGCGGAGGTGACCAGTGACTGTTCCTTTGAGGACGCCGTAATTAATTGCCATGGGTCCAATTTTCCCTCTTGACATCCATCGCAATTTGCAATACAGTAATCACAGATTGCTATATGACGCTCGGTGAAAAACTTCGATACCTCCGCGAAGTGGAAGGCACCATCCGCGGTCTCGACCGCGAATTGTCGCAGGTTGAGTTGGCGCGCATGGTCGAGAAGGAACTCGGAAAGTCCATTAGCCAGAGCTACCTCTCGCAGATTGAGAGCGGCTCCCGGCCGCACCTGACCAACTCCACCCGCATGCTGTTGGCGCGCTTCTTTAAGGTGCATCCCGGGTACCTGGTGGACGATCCCGAAGGTTTTTCGAACGAGCTGATGAGCGATCTGGGCGCGGGCGAAGATAAGCTCGATCTGTGGCTGATCTCTGGCGCCGAGCGCTTCAGTCGCGATGTGGATCTGCATCACGCGCTGTTGACCGCCGCCAAGCATAAGGATTCGCGAATGTGCATGATTCTCTTGGGAACGATTCTGGAAAATCCCGGGCTGGCAGAACGCCTGATTGAAGTGTTGAAGGCGCCGCCTTCCACGCCCACGCCTAAGCCGAGGAGGCGTTCATGACCTGGTCTTCTTTCTATCTCATCTGCTTCCTGGTGGGGTTCGGAATGAGCGCGTTGTCGCTCCTGTCCGGTAGCATACACCTGCATATGCCCCACCTGCATTTCGATCACGGCCTTCATCTGGGGCACGCGCACGCCGGCGGTCCGGACGGCGCGTCGTTTTTCAATCTTGGCACCATCGCGGCGTTTCTGGCATGGTTCGGCGGCACCGGCTACCTGCTGCACCACTACTACGGCGTATGGTTCGCGGTGGTGCTGGGCGTGGCCACGCTGAGCGGCCTGGGCGGAGCCAGCGTGGTGTTCTGGTTCCTCGCCAAGGTGCTGATGAAGCACGAGGCCGCGCTGGACCCGGCCGACTACGATATGGTCGGCGTGCTGGGGAAACTCAGCATTCCCATCCGCGCCGGTGGAACCGGTGAACTGATTTACACACAGGGTGGCACGCGCCGCGTTTCCGGCGCGCGTGCCGAATCGGGCGCCGCCATCCCAAAGGGCGTCGAGGTCGTAGTCACCCGCTACGAAAAAGGCATCGCCTACGTCCGCGCGTGGGACGAATTCGCGGGTGACGTGGAGCAACAGGCCTAATAGGAGAAATCGACGTTATGGAGAATCAGATATTTGTGATCGCCGCGCTGATGGTTTTGGCGCTGATGTTTCTGATGATGATGTTCGCCAAACTGTTCCGCAAGGCGGGGCCGCACGAGGCCATCATCGTTTACGGCTTCCGCGGCACACGCGTGGTCAAGGGCCGCGGTACCGTGATCTTTCCCATGGTGGAGAGCTGCCGCGGCCTGTCGCTGGAATTGATGAGCTTCGACGTGGCGCCGAAGCAGGACCTCTACACCAGGCAAGGTGTGGCGGTGACCGTGGAAGCCGTGGCGCAGATCAAGGTGAAGAGCGATCCGGAGTCCATTCTTACGGCCGCCGAGCAGTTCCTCACCAAATCGCCCGAAGAGCGCGAAGGCCTGATCCGCCTCGTCATGGAAGGCCATTTGCGCGGCATCATCGGCCAGTTGACTGTGGAGGAGATCGTCAAACAGCCGGAGATGGTGGGTGAGCGTATGCGCGGCACCTGCGCCGATGACATGAACAAGATGGGCCTCGAAGTGATCTCCTTCACCATCAAGGAAGTCCGCGACAAGAACGATTACATCACCAATATGGGCCGGCCGGATGTGGCGCGCATCAAGCGCGACGCCGACGTGGCCGCGGCCGAAGCCGAACGCGACACCGCCATCAAGCGCGCCGAAGCCTCGCGCGAATCGGCCATCGCCAAGACCAATGCCGACCAGGCGCGCGTCCTGGCGGAGACGCTCTCGCAGGCCAAGCAGGCCGAGGCGCAGCGCGATCTCGAAGTCAAGAAGGCCGAATACCTGGAGAATGTCAAGCGGCAGCAGGCACAGGCCGACAAGACCTACGAGATCCAGACCAACATCATGCAGCAACGCGTGCGCGCCGAGGAAGTCACCATTCACCAGGTGGAAAAGGAGCACGAGGCATTGGTGCAGCAGGCCGAAATCAAATACGAACTGACCGCCACCGTGCTCAGGCAGGCCGAGTACGAACGCCAGCGCATTGAGACCCTCGCCGGAGCCGAGAAGAACCGCATGATCATGGAAGCCGACGGCCGCGCCGCCAGCATCCGTGCGCAGGGCGAGGCCGAAGCCGAGATCATCTTCAAGAAGGGCGAAGCCGAAGCCAAGGCCATGAACGTCAAAGCCGAGGCCTACCAGGAGTTCAACCAGGCGGCCATCCTCGACAAGTTGATTAGCGGTTTGCCGGAAATAGTCCGTGCCCTGGCCGCGCCGCTGGCTAACGTCGACAAGATCACCATTGTGTCCACGGGCGACGGAGCAACCGCGGGTATGAACAAAATCACGGGCGACATCACGGCGATGGCGGCGCAGATTCCCGCCCTCTTCGAAACCCTCTCCGGCATGCCGTTCAAAGACATGTTTGCGAAGGTTCGGACGATCGCCGACAGAGCGCCCAAACCGGATGACAAGGCGAAGAACACAGGCGGAACGCAGTAAGTAATAAGGAGCAAGACAATGGCACTTTTGGAACGGGTAGCTACACTGGTACGGGCCAATCTGAACGATCTTGTGGACAAGGCGGAAGACCCGGAAAAAATGATCAAGCAGGTGATTCTCGATATGCAGAATCAGTTGCTCCAAGTCAAAACGCAGGTGGCGATCTCCATCGCCGACCAGCACATCCTGGAGAAGAAGCTACTGGAAGCGGAAGAGAACGAGCGGCAGTGGATGCACCGCGCGGGACTCGCCGTCGATAAGAAGGACGATGCCCTGGCGCGCGCTGCCGTGGAGCGCAGCATGAGCTACCGCACCACCGCCGCCAGTTTCCGCCAGCAGGTGGAGGATCAGAAATCGCAGGTGGACAACCTCAAGTCGGCCCTCCTCCGCTTGCAGCAGAAGATGGCGGAAGCGGAATCTAAAAGCGACATGCTGATCGCTCAACACCGTCGCGCCCGCTCCCTCGGCAAGGCCACGGATGCCGGCAACGCCATGGGCGACAACTCCAACGCGGCGGCGTTCGACCGCATGAAGAGCAAAGTGCGTCATCACGAGGCCACCGCCCAGGCACACGCGGAACTGGTCGGCGACGACGTTAACGCGAAGTTCGCGGCGATGGAGAAGCAGGAAGAGATCGATCGCCTGTTGAGCGAGCTCAAGAGCAAGCGCAGCGCGTAGCATTGGCTGGTAACGACGGGCGGGGTTCTCCCCCGCCCTCCCCTTTCAAAATATATGAAGCATAGATCAAAGGTCGAAGTGTGGCTGTTCGCCGCCATCCTGTACGTGGTCGGAGTTCTGGCGGCGGGTGGCAATCGTTGGATCGGCAGCCCGGTGCTGTTGGTCTTGTTGCTGATCGCGCTGCCCCAGGAATATGTCACCGCGCCCGAGGCCTTGCGCGTGCGCGCCGGGCTCACCCGGTGGGCCATCCCGTACGCCGCCATCACCTTCGTCGGAGAGAGTTCCCTCGGACCCGTGCTGGGCAAGCGCGTTGCCGTGCGCATCGGGCGCGATTCCGAAATTCTCCTGGCCCCGGACGATCCGGGCGCCTTCTTCGCCGACGTCGCCGCCCACGCCCCCCACTTGACGCGCCGCGGCGGCGCGCTCGTGGCCGCGTAGACCGTGGCCGCGCCGCGCTATCCTGGATCGCATGAAGATTTCGGTCCTCGCTCTCGCGCTGCTTCTCGTCCCGTCAATCCCGGCACAGAAGCTCACCCCGCCGCCGGACGCTCGCGGGCGCGTCGACCGGATATTCTCCCGCTTCAACCGCAACAACGGTCCGGGATGCGCGGTGGCCGCCTCGCTGGAGGGCGCCGCCGCGCTGAGCGTGGCCTACGGAATGGCCGACCTGGAGCACGATGTTCCCTTGCGGCCCGATTCCATCTTCGAAGCGGGCCCCGTCAGCAAGCAGTTCACCGCGGCTGCGGTCTTGCTCCTCGCCCAGCAGGGCAAGCTCTCGCTCGACGACGCCGTGCGTAAGTACGTTCCGGAATTGCCCGACTACGGCGCGCCGCTCACCATCCGCCACCTCCTGCATCACACCAGCGGCCTGCGCGATTGGGGCAGCGTGGAAGCCATCGCCGGCTGGCCCCGCACCACCCGCGCCTACACCCATGCGCACGTGCTCGATATCCTGAGCCGCCAGCGCGCCCTCAACTATCCGCCGGGCGCCGAATACTCATACAGCAATAGCGGCTACAACCTTGCGGCCATCCTGGTGGCACGCGTCGCCGGCAAGCCGTTCGCCGAATTCACCCGCGACGCCATCTTCACACCGCTCGCCATGAACTCCACCTCCTGGCGCGACGATTTCCACCGCATCGTGAAGGGTCGCGCCATCGCCTACTCGGAAAACAATGGCGCCTTCCGCCAGCTCATGCCGTTTGAAGACGTCCATGGCAACGGTGGCATGTTGACCACAGTCGGCGATCTCCTCAAGTGGAACCAGAATTTCACCACCGCCACGGTGGGCGGGAGTACCTTCGTCGCCCGGCAACTCCAGCAGCCCAAACTCACCGACGGGCGCACCATCGCCTATGCTGCCGGTCTCATGGTGCTGCACTACAAGGGGCGCAACGAAGTCAGCCACAGCGGCACTACCGCGGCTTACAACGCTTGGCTCGGCCGCTATCCCGATCACGGTCTGTCGGTGGCCGTACTCTGCAATTCCAGCGCGGCCAACGGCACCCAACTGGGCCACGCCGTCGCCGACATATTCCTCGGAGACGCGCCGCCCGCCCAACCCGCCACGCGGACTGTGTCAGCACCCAAGCCCGGCATGTACCGCAGCCTGCGCGATCACTCCGTGGTGCAGGTCACCGCCGATTCGCCGAACGAGTTTGCCGGCGACCGCATGCGCGCCCCCGGCGAGATCGATGGCGGCACGTGGTACGAAAGGGTTGAGCCCTGGACGCCCGCGCCCGCCGACCTGGCGGCGTTGACCGGCGAATACCTCAGCGACGAAGCCGAGGTCACCCTGCGCGTCGCGCTGGAGAACGCCCGCCTGGTCGTCCACCGCCGTCCCAACGCGTCGATCCCGCTCACGCCCACTTACAAGGACGCCTTCAACTCGTCGCTCGGCGTCGTCCGATTTCTGCGCGACTCATACGGCGCCGTCACCGGATTGAGCGTCAGCGAATCGCGCGTCTGGGACTTGCGTTTCCGCCCCGTCTCCCGGTAATCGCTAAATCCAATCCTGGAATGTGCCGCCGCGCGCGGTCTGGCGCTGCCGGAACACCTCTTCGTTCAGGTCTACGCCGAGGCCCGGTGCATCCGGACGCTGGGCGAAGCCGCCCTTCACCACCGGTGGATTGCGCGCCAGCGCGAGAACCCCGCCACCAGCGCCGCCCATGGCGGTTTCGCTGGTGAGAAAGTCCATGATCGAAAGCCCCACCTGGATGCACGACATGGTCAGATGAATGCCACCCACGTTGTGCGTCGCCACCGGAATGCGGAACAGAGACGCCGTGGCGGCGATCTTCATAAACGCCGTGATGCCGCCGCAGAATGCGATGTCCGGGTAAATATAGTCCACCGCCTGTTCCTTCAGGAACGGATAGAAGCCCTGCGGCATCTCGCATTTCTCGCCGGTCAACAGAGGCACCCGGCATTCACGCTTGAGGGCTACCCAACTGTCGGAGAACTGCGGCGGCAGCGGGTCTTCGAACCACTTGGGTTGGATATCTTCCACGCTCCGGGCAATGGCCTTGGCGCTGGCCAAATCGTACTCGTTGTGGCAGTGGACCATGATGTCGTAGTCCAGCCCCAGTTCCTTGCGCACGTTGCCGAAGGAGGTGGTGTAACGTCCCATGGGGATCCCCAGAATGCTGTGGGTATTGATCTTCGTGGCCCGGAAACCGAGCGGACTGGCGCGGAACTGATCGGCCCAATCCTTGACTACCGCCGGGTCGAGCATGTTGCGCGGCTCGCTGTTGATGAACACGGGAACCTGCTCGCGGAACGGCCCGCCCAGCAACCGGTACACGGGCAGGTTGACCAGGCGTCCGGCCAGATCCCACAGGGCCATGTCGACGCCGCTGAGCGCCGGGATGCGGGCCATATAGGTGTGCATCAGCGTGGACATGCGGTGCCAGTGATACCCGATGGCCAGGGGATCCTGCCCGGTAAGCATGGGCTTGAAGATCTCCATCCATGCCTTCATCATGGAGAGCGTCACGCCCGATTCGCCATACCCGGAGATGCCGGCGTCGGTATCGATGCGAATCTGCGTGTGAGTCCCGGAAGGCCGAATCTTGATGTCGGTGATGCGGACCTTGCCAAGGTCGGCGGCCGTCAGTTTCTCTAACGTCGCGAAAATACCGGCCGCCGGCAGTCCAAGAGCGGCAGTCAGAAAGTTACGTCTCAGCATAAATGCTCCTGTCCCCTATTGCGCCGAAAACACGCGATAGGTACCGCGAGTCAGTGGGGTTTCGAATACGGTTGTGTTTCCCTGTGGTTGGCCCGTCAGTTCCTGTCCGTTTTCCATATCGCGCAGATTCACGATTCGCTTGTCGGTGACGATCCGCGCCTGCACGGGTTCCTCGGCGAACGATTCGACAATGAACTTGTCGTTATCGTAGACGAACAGGCTGACCATGCTCGGAGCGTCCAGCCGGACATACATATCTTTCGCCACTACCTCGCGGATCGCCCGCAGCACGGTCTGCGGATATCTGTATAACTCGCCCTGCGCCTGCGGAACGGTCAACACATAGAGTAGGCCCTTGGAGTACTTGCCGGAGAGCAGTATCGGCGTGCCGGAGGTTCTGTTGGGGGAAGTGAAGGCGCTCACCACTTCCCAGGAATCGTTGGTGAAATATCGGATCTCCGGAATCAGGATGTCGGTATCCAGCTTCTGTCCCCGGCCTCCCCGGCCGGCGAACTCGCGGGTAGCGACGGTCTTGCCGGTATATTCCAATTCGATGATATCCTCGATGCCTTTGCCTTGAAGCGCCTTGAGCAGGCCGGAGGTGATAATCACCGTTTTGCCGTCGGTCAATTGCTTTTTGATCTTGCCCACGATAGTGGCGTCNNNNTGCCCACGATAGTGGCGTCGAACTTCGCCTGCTCGGTCAGCAGAATAGTCTTCTCCGCTTCCGGGAACTTCGGAACGATGTCCATCGGAATGCCAATCATCCCGAGATAACTGGGTAGGTGGTCCTCTCCGCTGGAATGGAAGGGCTTATATGTCTTGACTCCGGCCGGCTTTCCCAGTTGGCCCAGGAACTTGTCGACGCGCTCAAACACCGGCCCCGCAAGCGCGGCGGCACGCGACTCCGGCACCATGGTTCCATCGGCGCTCTTGGTGGGGGAGTAGATCGCGCCGATATTGAAGATCGTCAGTTCGGGAGCTTTCGCGAATAACGTGAGCCACAGTTGCTCTTCGAAGCGGTTTGGCAGATTCATGCCGCCCTGGTCAACCCATCCGCCGCCGTTCCCGCCCGGCTTCAGGTTTTCAAAATAGCGCATCACCGAATAGCCGTGATACTGCTGCAAATGCTGGTTGCCGCTGGGGTCCCGGGTCTCCGTGCCGGTGTAGAGGCCGTCAAACAAACCCGGCTCGGTTTCGAGGTTGAAGCCGAGGTTTTGAAAATGATCGTACCAGTTCGGGTATTTGATGACGATCTTCACTTTCGGATTGACCGCCTTGGCCGGCTTGATGATGAGGTTCCTTGCTGCCTCGTCCATCTGCGCCAGCCGGAACTGAGTCCACGTGCGAGTTCCCTTGGCGGCAATGTCGGAGTCGGCCTTGCAGTCGGTAAAGAAGAAGTCGTCCAGGATGAACTCGTCGAAGTTGCGGGCGGTAAGTTCCACCACGCTTTGCAGCATCTTGCGGTGCTCCGGGTTTGAGTAGCAGTAGGTTTCGAACTGGTTTCTCTCGCTGATGGTGATCGTGATGCCGCCCGCCACTTTGACACCCTTACCAAGGAAGAACTTCTTCGCCAGATCGAGCGTTGCCTGGTCGACGACGACGGTGTCGCGATGCGTCTCAAGGTAGATCTTATCTACCTTCATATTCTTCGAAACTGCCGCCCAGTGGGTCTCCAGCCAGGCTGGATCCTTCATCTGCTGCGTCTCATAAACACGGCTGTATAGAGCGACGTCGAAGCTCTTGTAGTTATTGCCACCGGCCATGGCAGTCAAAACAGCGAGCGGCGCAAGGTATAACAGGCGAACATTCATCACAGGTCTCATTCGCGGCTCTTCCTCTAATACGGCATGCCCGGTAGCGGCGCCAGCACCGGCGTGATCTTCCCCCAGTTCTGATCTTTCGCCGCTTTCATATCCTTCACTAACTGCTCCGGCAGTTTGGCATTCAACTGCGGGCGGCCCGCCTGGGTAGCCAGCACCCACGTGATCGCGCCCATCGTCTTCGACACCACTTGCATCTGCTTGTAGTCGATCTTGTCCGGTGTGTCCGTGGCGCGGTGATAATCCGGGTGCAGCCCAGTCGTAAAAAAGGCCACCGGGATGCCCAGCTTCGCGAAATTGTAATGGTCGCTGCGGTAGAAGATGCGCTGCCCTCTTGGTTGCGGCCCCAGATTGTCGTGTGTCGCGTCGGGCGCCGTCACATCGTAAAAATGATTCAGCGTCATCTTCTGATA
>JAPKZC010000512.1:0-2625 GCA_026394025.1 Candidatus Solibacter sp. | reverse complement strand
GTTGTTGACGGTCTCGATGGTCTTCTCCAGATCGTCGCTCGAGATATTCGGACCCACGATCAGAACCTCGCCCGGGTTCACCAGAACGTGGGTAGTATCCGGATCTGTGAACCCCGGTCCCTTAGTCCGCCCGATCATATCCATATTCAGATTGGCCACGATCTTGGTGACATCCAGGAAGGGAAACTGCGTAAAGTACTGCGAGCCCCACAGACCCTTCTCTTCGCCCGCAACCCACGCGAAGACGATGCTACGCTTGGGCCGTATGCCCTTGGCGGCGCCTTCCGCGTAGGCCCGCGCCACGGCCAGCAGGCCAACGCAACCGGAGCCATCGTCGTCCGCGCCGTTGTTGACGTTGTGACCGTCCGGCAGCGGCGCGGCCAGCCCGATGTGATCCGGGTGCGCGCTGATCACCACATACTCGTTCTTCAGTACCGGGTCGCTGCCCTCCAGAATGCCGATGATATTCTGCGAGTGATTGGTTTCGCTCTTGACCGCCACTTTCAAGCTGATCTTTTTCGCCGCCGTCAACTCAAACGAATCCTGCTTGGCATTGGATCCGGCCGCGTAGAACACCTGCCCCGCGTTTAGTTTCTCACCCTGGAAAATGCCGTTGGTCATGGCCAGGCCCGCGGTGACGGAGGGCACGCTGGCGCACGCCGGCGCCTGCTGGAGTTTGGGCACCTGGTAGTTGGGGCCATTCAGTCCCGCGCGCCCGCCACCGCCACCGCCAAAGCCGCCGAAAGCGCCGGCCGCATTGGGGTTGGCCATGGTCGTCAGTTGCTGGAAATTCGCGATCGTCACCACCGCCAGAGCGCCATTTTTCGCGGCGTATTGTTCCGGCGTCAGAAAATCGGTACAAGCCTCGCCCAAGGGGTTCACCGGCGCCGCGCCGGGAGCATTCGCCCCCCCGGGCGCCGCGCCGGGAGCCGCATCTCCAGCCGCCGCGCCACCGCGTCCGCCTCTGCCGCCGCCCGTGGCCGCCGCTGCCTGCATGGCCGCCAACTCGGCGGGCAGTCCGGCTACTACAACGATCTTGCCCTTCACGTCCAGGCCTTCGTACGGATTAGTTTTCGTCTTGTGGATCACGTAGCCGTTGCCGGCGAACACCAGATTCCCGGTAACGTCCAGCGCCTCTAGCGGCGGCCCGCCCCGGCCTCCGCCACTCGTGCTCCAATCCTTGGTGTATTCGAAGTCCGTGGTCCTCGGAGTGGCCGGCGCAGCCGTTCCGCCGCGCGCTCCGCCACCACCGCCCATGCCGCCGCGTCCGCCGCGCCCCCCAGCCGCCGCG
Source organism: Candidatus Solibacter sp. (assembly GCA_026394025.1). Lineage (GTDB taxonomy): Bacteria > Acidobacteriota > Terriglobia > Bryobacterales > Bryobacteraceae > Solibacter. The sequence goes on along the minus strand of JAPKZC010000512.1, from coordinate 1,334 downwards.
GGCGCCGTAATCGACGCCTTGCTCTGCTCCGGCAGAATCTGTTTGCTGACCAGTTCCATCGGCATGAAGTACGGTTGCAGCGGACCGTTCGTCTTTTCCGTGCTGCCTCCCGGCTTTAGCCCCCACTGCGCCAAATGGCTTGCGATGTAGAGTGCCGCCGTATCTAAACCGCGCGACGGCAGGTTTCGCCCTTCCAACTGATCGGAAGCCAGAAAATAGAGATGAATCTTCATCTCTTCTTCGCTGATCGAGTCCACGTTGCCATAGCTGACAGGCACGGCGGCTGCAGCCTTCGCGGCTTTCGGCTTGGCTTGCGAGTGCCCCGGCCGCACGCTCAGCAACACTGCGAGCGAGGCAACAGCCAAGAGAGAAATACTGAGAACGATTCGGCGCATAAGTCCTCGGGAACGTCTGAATTTTGGCGGCAATTCTGGGTGTCGGTTCACCGTCGAACGAGGTGAAACCTCGGCTGCGATTGACCCACTGCCCTATGTCGCAAAATCGTAGCATATGGCACGGAGGCTGGCGTAAGGCTCATCACGCCCTCGGCGCCTCAACGAATGAGGAGATTACCGCTGCTCATCGGGCTACCGCTCCCCGACGGTCGCGGCTCTGTTCGGCGTCGCAGTGCACCAGACAGAGCCGCGACCGTCAGGGAGCGGTAGCCGGGCAACGCCTATCTGGCCCGGCTCGCCACCGCCGCGCCTATCAGCGCCATATCGTGGCTCGTCGGCACAATCTGGAAGTAACTGCCTTGCAGCGGGCTCATTTTCACCATCTCCTGCAAGTACCCGCCCAGCACCCGCAGATCCACGAACTCCGCGTTCGGACCCGCGATGTAGAAGCGCCCCGGACCATCCATGTGGATGCTGTTCGCCGTGCCCGCCGCCAGCGCGCGATGCCACAGCTTCAAAAACTCGCCGGCCCGATTGTCTCCGTGACGCGCCGCCACAAAGACCTCCTCCGGCTCCATGTCCAGGAAGCGCAGCCGCATCGCGCGATGCCCCATGATGCCTTCCAGGTGACCGATGCCCCCGCAACCGCAGTACCGTTCCTTCGGGTCCAGCGTCACCACCATGTGGCCCGCTTCCCAAACGCCGTCGTTGTGCGGATGGCGGCCGTACCCGATGCCGTCGCCCAGGTGCCACACGCGCACCAGGCGATCGATCGATTCGTGCGTCGCGGCGATGCCCGCCGCCAGCGCGTCCGCATTGTTGATCGCGATTACCGGCACATCCATGCCGTCCGCCTTGAGCGCCGCGCGCAATTCTTCGGCTAAGTGAAATCCCTTCAACTGACCCAGATTGGGCGATTCCAGAATGACCCCGCCCCGG
>JAPKZC010000479.1:4717-8908 GCA_026394025.1 Candidatus Solibacter sp. | reverse complement strand
GACCGCCGCCCCGCCGTTCAGCGTGACGCAGTAGTCCTCGGTGGTGTTCAGCCGTTGCAGCCGGTTCATGTGATACGTTACGGCGCAACTGCCGCTGCCGTCGAGACCGAGGTTGTAGTTCCACGATGCGCGGGCGGCACGCCGGCGAGGCAGCAGTGAGGAATCGGTGTGCAGGCAGGCCACGTTGCGCGTGGTGCGGAAGTTCCCCAACACGTCGCGCTCGCGTTCCGTGGGCGTTTCCAGCATGGGCAGCACCTGGTCTCCATGACACGCAAACACCACGTGGTCGAAGGGCTCCGCGGAGTGGCCGCGCAGTTTCACCGTTACCGCGTCCTCGGCACGCACCACGCTCTCAATCTCCACGCCGGTGCGCACCCTGTCGGCGAATGGCTTACTCAGCGGAGCCAGGTACTGATGGCTGCCGCCGCGGATCACCCTCCACTGCGGATGGGTATCGATCCCAAGCATGCCGTGGTTGTCGAAGAAGCGGATCAAGGTGAGCGCCGGGAACGCGCGAATCGAGTCGAAGGACATGGACCACACTGCTGACGCCATGGGGAATAGGTAGCGCTCCATGAAGGTGTCCGTGTAGCGGCCTTCGGCCAGAAAGTCGCCGATCGTGGCCGCCTCGGCCCCGCTTTCGTGCAGCAAGCGCGGCGCCTCCCGGTTGAAGCGCAGAATATCCCTCAGGAGCCGGTACTGCGAAGCGCGCAGGAAGTTGGAGCGCTGGGCGAAGAACCCGTTGGCGCCGCGGCTGGAATATTCGAACCCCGAACGGCGGTCAGTTACCGCGAACGACATATCGCTGGCCTCGGTTGCGACACCGAGCTCGGCCAGCAGTTTCACCAGATTCGGATACGTGCGTTCGTTGTGCACGATGAAACCCGTGTCCACCGGCAGACGGCCGACCATAACGGTGTGGGTATGTCCACCCACTCGCGGGTCCTTTTCGAATAGCGTGACTTCATGTTTCCGGCTCAGGTAATAGCCCGCCGCCAAGCCCGAAATTCCGCTCCCAATAACGGCTACTCGCAGTGGCATAAGGCTCCGCCTTGTGCATCCGAGCAAAGTTCGGACGTCGCCTGCTCAAAAACCATCGTTCTCACACCGTCCCCCGGAACGGGCGCAGATCGCGCGCAATCCGCATCCAACTCAGCACCTTGAGGACGCCGTAGGTGATGTCGATCTCCCACCAGCGATAACCCTGCCGCGCGCTCGCCATGGAGAAGTGGTGGTTGTTGTGCCACCCTTCGCCGAAAGTGAGCAGCGCCAGCAGCCAGTTGTTCCGGCTGTGGTCGGCCGTGGCAAAGCGCCGCGTCCCGAAGATGTGCGCCACGGAGTTGATGGCAAACGTGCAGTGGTAGAGAAGCACGGTGGGCGCCAGGTATCCCCACACCAACCCACTGGCTCCGCTCATCGCAAACGTGAGCACCGCGAGCGTCGTGGTGGGCGCCCAGTGGTAGCGATCCAGCCAACGCAGTTCGGGGAATTTGGCGAAATCAGCAATGTCTCTCGGGCTGTAGGTGTCGTGCTCGTTGGACAGCACCCAACCTGCATGGGACCACCAGAAGCCGCGCCGCCAGGGCGAATGAATGTCCGCTTCCTGGTCCGCGTGGCGATGATGCACGCGATGCAGCGCCGCCCACCAGAGCACGCCTTTCTGCCCCGACGATTGAGCGATCAATGCCAGCAGAAACTGCGCCGTCCTCCCCAACTTATAACTACGATGGCTGAAATACCGGTGGTATCCGCCAGTGATGCCGAACATCCGCACCGCATAACTCCAGACCAGCCACCACGGCGAAATCGGTACCACGAGCGCCGCCAGCGCCCCCAAATGGATTAGTCCAAACGGTAGCACCGCCCCGTAACCGTATTTCTGCGTTTGTCTGCCCATTGTCCGACCCAATATGCGGAACTACTCGACTTGGACTACTATTTCGGGCAGACGATTCAAATTGTTTATGATTTGTCCACGACAAATGATTGACAACAGGTGCCATGAACGTTATACTGGTTGCTTGAGCGATTCCTCTCTCGTCGGGTATCCCATCCGCGCAGTCTCCAAGCTGACCGGCATCAGCATTGATGCCCTGCGTGCCTGGGAGCGCCGCTACAAAGCCGTAGTTCCCAATCGCACCACGCGAGGGCGTTTGTATGACGCATCCCAGGTTCGCCGTCTCACCCTGCTACGCGATGCGACCAAGGCCGGCCACGCCATAAGTAGCGTCTCGAAACTCGAGGACCCGCAAATCGAAGCGCTCCTCGCCGCGCCTGCCGCGCGCGCCACACCGTTGGACGCCGGCAGTGGACAGACGGTCCTGAAGCCCGTCCTCGCCGCCATCGAAAACTACGATTACACCGGCGCCAACAGCGAACTAGGCGTGTTGGCGTCGCTGCTTCCGGTCCCCGAACTGATCGCTCGCGTGGTCCACCCGTTAATGGACCTGGTCGGCCAGCGCTGGTACAACGGCACCCTGACCGTTGCCCAGGAGCACATGGTGAGCGTGCTGCTGCGCAACCTGCTGGGCGGACTGGTGCGGCTCTATCACCCTCGGGAGCCGCGCGTGCGCCTGATCTTCGCCACGCCGGCCAGCGAACTCCACGAGTTCGGCATCCTCTGCGGCGCCATGCTGGCGGTAGCAGTGGGCCTGGAGGCGATCTACCTGGGCCCCAATCTGCCTACCCCTGAAATCATCTCCATCACCAACCGCCTCAAACCGCACGCCCTGGTGCTCGGCGTCGTGGCCCCGGCCTACGTGCCGGATCTGGAGGGTGCGCTGGGCTTCATCGCGGCGCAGATCCCGCCGGCCACCGAAGTCTGGGTCGGCGGCCGGCGTGGCGAACCCGCAATCCCGGGGATCCCTCCGGGCCGTATTATTTTTCTGGAGGACTTCGAATCCATGCAACCGCACCTTGTCCGCCTGCTGGAGGCGGCCCGTTGAAGCTGTTCCTGAAAATCCTCTTCAGCGCGACATTCGTTTGGATGACCGTGGCCACTATCCGCACCAGTCTGGCGGTAAGCCTCTGGGACGCGTGGGACGGCTATGCCGCCAACCCTTGGGCCGTAGCCACCCTCTACGACGCCTACTGTGGCTTCATCACGTTCTACGTCTGGGTAGTCTACAAGGAGCGCGGTTGGGCCGCGCGCATCCTCTGGTTCCTGCTGATCATGGGACTGGGCAATATCGCCATGTCGGTTTACGTATTGATCCAACTCTTCCGCCTGCGGGCGGACGAACCCGCGGAGCGTGTCCTGTGGAGAGCCGCATGATCCGCCGCAAACTGGTGCAGCCGTTCCTCGATCTCCTGCGCCCGGGAATCACTCCCGAGAAGATCGCGCTCACCATCGCCCTGGGCCTGGCGCTGGGCATCACACCCGTGATCGGCTCCACCACCTTACTCTGCACCTTCGCCGCCATCGTGCTCCGGCTCAACCTGCCGGCCATCCAACTTGTGAACGGCGTGGTCTACCCGCTGCAACTCATCCTGATCGTCCCGTTCCTGCGCGCCGGCGGCTGGCTATTCGACGATAGCGGTGCCAGTGCTCTCACCCCGGCGCGTCTGTTCTCTCTCATCCGCGGCGACGCCTGGCACGCCATCGTGACGCTGTGGACCGCGACCATGCACGCGCTGGTGGCGTGGCTCACGGTGTCGGCGGCGGCGGCGGCGCTGCTGTACGTGATCCTCGTGCCGGTGTTGAAACGCGTGTGGCGGCGCCAGGCGGCGGCCCGATGATCTTCACCGGCGCGTTGGCCGTCGGCGGCCTGATGCTGTGTCTGTGGCTGATTCACTTCCCGATGCGCAACGCGGCCATCGTGGACGCGGGATGGGCCGGAGGCCTGGCGCTGCTGGGTATTCTGTATGCCGCGCTGGGCGAAGGCCTGGCGGAACGCAAATATCTGATCGGCGCGATGGCCGGGGTATGGGGCCTGCGGCTTGCCTTTCACCTGCTCACGGACCGCATCCTGGGACATCCCGAGGAAGGCCGCTATCGGGAACTGCGCCGCCAGTGGGTGACCAACATCCCACTCAAGTTTCTGCTCTTCTACGAGTTCCAGGCGCTGCTCTGCGTAGTGCTCTCGGCGCCATTCTACCTGGCCGCGCGCAACCCGGCGGCCGAACTCACGCTGGTGGAATATGCCGCCGCCGCGCTTTGGCTGGTCTCTACCGCAGGCGAATCCATTGCCG
>JAPKZC010000479.1:0-4628 GCA_026394025.1 Candidatus Solibacter sp. | reverse complement strand
GCCGGGCTGTGGAACTATTCGCGCCACCCCAACTATTTCTTCGAATGGCTGATCTGGGTGGCGTTCGCGCTGTTCGCGCTGGGCTCGCCCTACGGCTACCTGGGCCTGGTCTCGCCCGCGCTGATGCTCTACTTCCTTTTCAAGGTCACCGGCATTCCCGCTACGGAGGCGCAGGCCCTGCGCACCCGCGGCGACGATTACCGCCGCTATCAACAAACCACCAGCGCCTTCGTACCCTGGCCGCATAAGAAGCACGCATGAAAACAGCCTGGTATTCCACGCCGTGGCATAAGGCTCCGCCTTGTGCGTCCGAGCGCAGCTCGGAAGTGGCCGCCGACGCGCCCGGCATGGTCCGCAGCCGCGACCATGAGGCAGCCGTCACGGACTCCCGTCTCTTGTCGAGGACGCAACCCGCATGAACACTGCCTGGTATTCCGATCTTCTGGAATCCGATCGCCTTCCCGATTCGCTGATTCGTTCCGCCATACGCCGCCTGCTCCGCCAGCGCATCCGCGAGGAATCGCGCGGTGGCATCGAAGCCCAAAAAGCGCGTCTCACCGCTTTCGTCGCGGAATTGCGCGAGAGCCCCATCGCCATCGAAACCCGCGCCGCCAACCAGCAGCACTACGAAGTTCCGGCCGAATTCTTCCGCATCATCCTGGGCCCCGCGCTCAAATACTCCTGCGCCTTCTGGCCCCCGGGCGTCACCACCCTGCAAGATGCCGAGAATGCCGGCCTGCATCTTACCGCCGAGCGCGCGCGCATAGAGGATGGCGACCGCATTCTCGACCTCGGCTGCGGCTGGGGGTCGTTCTCCCTCTACGCCGCCGCGCGCTTCCCTCACAGCCGCATCACCGGCGTATCCAACTCACGCACGCAGCGCACCTTCATCGAAGCAGAAGCCGCGCGGCGCAATCTCCACAACCTCGAAATTCTCACCGGCGACATGAATGCGTTCGACACCTTGGAGCGATACGACCGCGTAGTCTCCATCGAAATGTTCGAGCACATGCGCAACTACGGCCGCTTGCTGGAGAAACTCCATCGCTGGAGCAACCCCGGCGCCACGCTCTTCGTCCACGTCTTCGCGCACCGCGAGTTCGCCTATCCGTTCGACGTCAAAGACGCAAGCGACTGGATGGCCGAGCACTTCTTCACCGGCGGGCTGATGCCGAGCGACGACCTGCTGCTGCACTTCCAGGATCACTTCCGCATACGCGACCGCTGGGTGCTGGACGGCACGCATTACCAGAAGACCGCCGAAGCCTGGCTGGCACGCCTCGACGCCCGCCGCAGCGATGTGCGGACGCTCTTTGCGCAAACCTACGGCGATTCCGACGCGGTGCGCTGGTTGGTCCGCTGGCGCGTCTTCCTGATGGCCTGCGCCGAACTATGGGGGCATCGCCAGGGTCAGGAATGGATTGTCAGCCACTACTTGTTTGAGCGGTCCGCATGATTACCGCCGCTTTCGCTTTTGCTCTTGCCGTCACTATGCTGCATCCCTTACCCGTCCTGAAAGGCAAATATCTCACCGGCCGCGATGCCACGCTGCCCGCCGATTCCAAAGGCAAAGTCGCTCTTCTCGCCTTCGGCTTCAGCTACGATTCGCGTCACGCCGTGGAAGACTGGAGTAACCGCTTCCGCAAAGACTTCGCCAAGGACGGCCGAGTGACGTTCTACGAAATTCCCGTGATCTCCGGCGCCGCGCAACTCGGCAAATGGTTCATCGATAGCGGCATGCGCAAGGGCACGCCCAAGGAACTCCACGAAAACGTGATCACGCTCTACGGTGGCGCCGGCCCCTGGAAGAAGTATTTCAACTATAGGTTAGCCGACGACGCCTACCTGGTGCTACTCGACCAATCGGGCGCGGTCCGGTGGCACTACGCCGGCAAATTCGACGACGCCGCCTACCGGGAACTGGAAGCGGCGATGGCGAAGGTGATCGAGCGGTAAGCCTTAGTTCGCCGCCTTCAACATAGTGACCACTCCAGTGGCTGAGCAGTCGCCTGCCCGCTATCGCCCCCACTTAGTCTTCGCGGACGGAAACCCAAACTCGCCGGGTTTTAGAGCTTTCAAGTAGAGGAGCGCCCGTAAGCACTCCGTTCTCTAACTGCCAGGTTCAAACATCTCCTGGCTGGCGAGGCCGCGCGATTACTTCGGCGCCTCAGTTTCAAACGCCCGCCGCGTATTTGCGGTGAATGGGTCAACAGGGATCTTTTCCAGGAGAGCCCGCACTGCCTGCACGGCCGCCGTGGCGAGCTTAGGGTCGATGTTGGCCTTCTGCAATCCTGCGAGTTGTGTCGTCACCGCATGCGCGAACCAGGTACCGCAGTACCACATGCTGGGTGAGAATAACGTAACGCAGGCGTGGTCTCCACAATTAACTCTGACTATCTGGACGTGAGTGAGGCGATTGCCAAAGGGTGGAACTCCCTGTCCCTGTGGGCTGTGGCCTGCAAACACCGCATAACAGCCGGGCGGGATCTCGATCTCCACGTGCCCGCATTTTGCGGGAATGAAACTGTACTTCTTCTTACACCACTCCACCACCCTCCCTTCGCAATCGAGGACATGGACAAACCAAGTCTCCTTGTCCTCGATGTGACAGGGGTCGCCAAACCCGCTGATCCAAACGTTAAGATTCGCTGTACTCATATCATTCTCCTTTTGTCGGAGGGATACCCCCTCTATCTAAATCACGAGCTTCCTTTTGACATCCCTCTTATTACCAGGGTTATCATTAGAAACGCTTCAGGTAGAGTCTGCATGATTGCAATGCCCGACGCAAGGCATTTCTGAGGCTGAAGGGCCGAGCACTATCATTTCTGTGCATATCTTCACTGAAATGCTGAACGCCCCGGCATGGCATTGATCTCTCTTGCCAATAGTGTCCTTTCCCCACTAACCCATCTACTTATGAGTCGCCATGCCGCCGTCAGGTGAATGGTATGAGGCCTCGCCCCGGCACGCCAAATCGGTACTTCCTATCAGAGGCCCCTTTTGTCCGCGCCCGCCGCGCCGCTTATAATCAAACCGTGACGCCGGCGGCAGTTCGCCGCCACGCCGGGCAGGACCAACAGGAGCAGGACATGCAAGCTTCTCGACGAGCGTTTCTACAGGCCACGGCAGCGGCCGCCGGTGCCGCCGGAGTGGCCGCGGCGGACACCAACGCAATTGTGGATGGACCCGGGACCTCCGGGTTCTCTCCGGTCCCGCTGCAAGGTCACGGGTCGTTTGAAGACCTGGCCAAAGCCGGTTTGTCCGAAGCCATGGCAGCCGCGGTTCCGCAGGCGCCGCGAGGGTCCTGCATCTGCTGGGGCATCCCGTTTCGCATCGATCGCCCCATCCTGCTGAAAGACGCTCCGGTGACCGAATCCATCGGCCGGACCAAGGCCGAGTGGTTGGTCTTCGCCCACACTTCCGACTTCACGCTGCCGGTCAAGGACGCGCGCGGCCTGATCAAACCAATGCGCGGCGAGGGGTACCTGGGCGAACACCTGGCGGACTATTACATCGTATATGCCGACGGAACCGAGGTGAGGGCCGAGATCCGCCGCCGGCACCACCTTTCCACCTGGCGCAGAATCTGGGGCGAGAACTGTTTTCAGGCTGTGGCGCACCGCAAGCCGCATCCCCTGCGCTCGGCGCGCGATCAGCCCACCATCCTGGTGGACGCGGGCGTCCGCTGGGGTACCGCGGAGACAAGGGTCATGCCGAAGGATGGCGGGCGCTGGGTCAACTGGCTCTGGGCCTGGCAGAATCCGAACCCTGAAAAAGAGATTGCCGCCTTGCGCTTTGTGCCCAAGGCCAGCGTCACCATCATCTCCGCGGTTTCCGCCGGAAGGGCGACCGCGGAACCGCTGCGTTGGGAGACTCGCCGGAAGGCGATTCTGAAGCTGCCCGAGGGCGCCACATTCGATTTCAACGTGGACGGGCAGGGCCAGTGGAAGCAGATTCGGCTCGACATGGGCCAGTTGATTTCCGCCGAGCCGCGCAAGGTCTACCCCAACCGGGAGTGGGACGCCACCTACAACAACAAGGTCCCCGAGGTGCTGGCGCGGGAAGTACTGATCGAGTACAGCGCCCACCCGGATGCCGCTTTTCATCTGGACGACGGTACGCGCATTCCCGTGTCCGCTCTGCGCGACGGACCGGGCAAGGGAGCCTTGGTTCCCGTGGCGCCGGCCACGCAGGCGGTACGCATCCGCGTCCGCGAGAAATCTTCCGGCAAGCTGACGCCGGTGAAACTGCATATCCACGGAGAGAGTGGAGAGTATCTGCCGCCGGTGGACCGGCATCGCCAGCCCAACGGCGGTTGGTTTGAAGACTACGCCCCCGAATTTCAGAATCAGGGCCGGCACTACTGCGTCTACATCGCCGGCGAAACGCTGGTCCAACTGCCGCTGGGCAACGTCTATCTGGAGGTCAGCAAGGGCTTCGAGATCCGTCCGATCCGCCGGACCATTCGCATCGAAGCATCCACCGAAACTATCGATCTCACCATTGAGAGACTGCTGCCCTGGCGCGAGCGGGGCTGGGTCACCGCGGACACCCACGTGCACTTTCTCTCGCCCTCCACGGCGCAACTGGAAGGCGCCGCGGAAGGCGTCAACGTGGTCAACCTG
>JAPKZC010000711.1 GCA_026394025.1 Candidatus Solibacter sp. | reverse complement strand
TGTCGGGGCCCGAGGGCGAACGTGGTCTCCGCCGCCTGATCGACGAAGAGGTGCTGCGCTGGCAGAACGACCACAAGCGGGGCTTGCGCCCCTTCGCATCAACAATCTCCAAAGGCGCGGAAATCTGGTGCTTGCTGCCAAGCGCCCAGACGAAATAATGATCGGGCCAGTTGTCGCGCCCGTCGATCTTTAGTTTGAGTCCCCCCGGGCTTGTGAAGACGTCGTAGTAGGCGCCGGGTATGAATTTCGCCGTGATCGACTCCGGCACGTTGGTCACCTGTGCCGTGTAGATCGAATTGAGCCCCATCCCGTTACTGAACGAATCGAAGATCCAGGGCTTGCCAAATTTGTCGACCTGCGGTGAAGGCGCGGCCAGGATGTGCTTGGAAGTCTCAGCCCAGAAGAACAGGCCCGGAATCGGGAATGCGTTTTCGTAAAGGCTTGTGTCGGCTCCCGGCACAAGCGTAGGCACCGGCGTCCGGTCGATGAGCACGTTAAGGCCCGCCGGTTCCGAATAGAAGCGCACCATTTTGCCTGGGGCAAACTGCGCGATTAGAATCAGCGGCGTCAGTGCCGTTCTCGTTCCGCTATTCTGCGGTGGACCGCCGTTCACCGAGAATCCCAGGAAGGCGTAGCCATAGTAGGGATTTGCGCCCAGGTTGAGGATCGCACCTGGTCCCACCCAGATGTCTGTGCTGTTCCAATAGCACACCTCGTTGATGATCACAATGCCCGGGTAGAGCGTCCCGGCCGGCCGATTAGCGGTACAAGGAATTGGCCCGGATGGCTGCTTGTTCAACTCGCCGTACACGATTAGCCTCACCCTTATCTCCACACTGGACGATAACTCGTAATATGTAATGGCCGGGTCGGCGGTTACCGTGATCGTCGGGCCGGGCACGACCGGCGACCCGTCTGACGTTCTCCATCCGATGCCCGTGTATCTCCTATCGCAGGTCGCATCGTATTGTGTATTCGGATCGGTGCTTGCCCCCGGAACATCAGGACAATAAGTTCGCGTCATGATGCCATCGTGTGGGAGGACCTGCGCTCCGGAGTCGTAAGGCAGCATCCCGCTGAGAATATGCGTACTCCCGACCGTCCAAAAAAACGAGGTCGGTCGGTCGTAGACCATGCCGTCCACCACAAACCGCGCGCCGACCTGAGTCGCGTATACGCGAACGCCGGTCACTTTCGGTTGCTGGGCGGAGACCGTTCCCACCCAACCTAGAACCATGAGAGCAGTCAAGAGATGCTTCATCAGTAATCCTATCGGCAGTCGCGCCACCTCCCTTTAGACCCCCGCGCGATTTGTAAAGAAGGTGCGTACATCGCCTCCGGTCGCTGGCGCTCCCGGCACTGTTGGAATTTTTGCGCCCGTAAATGACCACCACCGGGGATCCGACGCCCAATTGTTGTTACGCTTCGAGCTATTGCGCTAAAATCACACTAACCGGGCCGTTTCACTTTCATGACCACCCCTCGAAATCCGACCGTACCCTTGAGCCGCGCTAAGGAGTTCCGCGAGCAGTTTTCCCGCCGGGTCTTCGTCGCCGACGGCGCCATGGGCACCACGCTCTACAGTAAGGGTGTCTTTATTAACCGCTGCTTTGATGAACTGAATCTCTCCGCGCCCGCCATGGTTCAGGAGGTTCACGAGGATTACATTAAAGCTGGCTCAGAAGTCATTGAAACAAATACGT
>JAPKZC010001079.1 GCA_026394025.1 Candidatus Solibacter sp. | reverse complement strand
CGGCCGGCGGGGCAGACGCCAAGCCCGATAAGAAGAAATCTCAGGCGGCACTACAGCGCGGCAAGAAGGCGGACGATGCGGGGCAGCGCGGCCAGGCGATTGCCGCCTACACCGAGGCCATCCAGGCGGACGGGTCCAATGCGGAGGCGTTGCGGGCGCGCGGCCGCGATTACCAGGCCGCGGGAGATCGCCAGATGGCGCAGGCCGATTTCGACAAGGCGGTGGAGACGCAACCGGGCGGCGCGGAGAACTACCAGGCGCGCGGCGATTTTTTTGCGGCAACCGGACAGCCGGAGCGCGCCATCCACGATTACAGCCTGGCCATCAACCTGAAGCTGGAGCGCACCGAAGTGTATGCCGCGCGCGGCAAAGCTTACACCGAGGTCCGCCAGTTCGGGAAGGCGGAGGAAGACTTCACGCAAGCCATCAAGCTGCGCCTGGACAACGCCGAACCATACCTGGGGCGCGGCATCGCGCGCGCCGAACAGCGCAAGTATCGCGACGCGGCGGAAGATTTCGATTCCTGTATCGCGCGCAAGCCGGATCACGTGGAGTGCCGGGTGGAGCGGGCGTTGGCCTTCACCGGCATCGGCGACTTCACCCGCGCGCTCACAGATCTCAACGAGGCGCTGAAGTTGAACGGGGAAGATCTGCGCGCGTGGCGCGTGCGCGGCGCGGTGCGCGAGCGGCTGAATGACGACCAGGGAGCGGTGGCGGATTACACCGAAGCTCTGAAGCGCGACACCAAGGACGCACGCGTCTACATGGCGCGCTCCGCGGTCTACGTGCGGATGAAGATGTACGCCGAATCGCTGGAAGATCGCCAGCAGGCGGTGCAACTCGACCCCAGGAACCCGGAAGTGTACGTGGCGCGCGGCGGTTCCTATCATTTGCTGGGGCAGCACGACAAGGGAATCGAGGATCGCACCCGGGCGATCGGCCTCTCGCCCTCCTCGCCTTTGGCATGGACGGCGCGCGGCGACGCGTATTTCCTGCTGGAGCGGTGGGACGAGGCGCTATCGGATCTGGACCAGGCGGTGAAGCTGGATCCGAAGAACGCCGAAACCAGGCAACTGCGTGAGCAGGCGCAGTCCCGCGTGGAGGAGAAGATCAAGCAGGCGCGCGCCAAGGAACTGGCGCCGGAGACGGGTAGTGTCAGGCTGCCGGTTCCGGCGGATGCGCCGCCGGCCGCGCCCGTGACGCCGAACCCGCCGCCGGTGCCGGTACCGCCACCCGCTCCGGTCAACTCGCCGGTTCCGGCCGCCGCGGCGCCGAAGGTGGCCGCCACGCTTCCCCCGGTGCCGGTACCGCCGCCCGCTCCGGTCAACTCGCCGGTTCCAGCCGCCGCGGCGCCGAAGGTGGCCGCCACGCTTCCCCCGGCGCCGCCGCCCTCCAAGCCCACGACGACCGCATTCCAGTACCTGCAACAGGGGAGGAAGCTGATCCAGGAGGAGAAGTTCGCGGAGGCCATCGAACCACTGACGCAGGCCTTGCAGTTGGATCCGTTCAAGGCGACGACCTTCAATGCGCGCGGGTACGCCTACTTCCGCTTGAAGAAATACGCGGAAGCGATCGCGGATTTCGACCAGGCAATTCAACTGAATCCGGTGTACGGCAACGCGTACACCAATCGAAGTTCGGCCAAGCGCGGGTTGGGGGACAAGCCGGGTGCGGAAGCCGATATGGCAAAGGCGCGGGACCTGCTGAAGACGCCGCCGAAGTAGCGCCGCAGCCTCGCACCGCGCTACTTCACAATCGCGGACGATTTGCCGGCGAACTCCAGCACCCAGGTGGGGAAGATACCCAGGAACAACGTGCCAAGCGCGGGCAGCAGCAGCGCGATGCGCAGGCCGGGGGACAAGGGTTCGGCGCTCTCCGTGGCTTCGCCGGGCTGTGCATGTACATCACCACCAGAATGCGCAGGTAGTAATACGCCGCCACGGCGCTGTTCAACAGGCCGAGGATGGTGAGCCACACCAGGTGGCTGTCGAGAGCGGCCTTGAAGATGTAGAACTTGCCGAAGAAGCCGCCGGTAAGAGGCACGCCGATCAGCGAGAGCAGGAAGATGGAGAACAGTGCGGCGGTGAGCGGTTGCTTGCGGCCCAGGCCCTTGAAATCGTCGATGCTCTGGAAGCGTTCGCCCTTGCCGGTGAGCACAGTGACGGCGGAGAAGGCGCCCACATTCATGAAGGCGTAGGACGCCAGGTAGAACATGGCGGCGGCGGTGCCGGTTTCGCTGCGCGCGGTGAGCGCCACCAGGACGTAGCCGGCGTGCGCGATGGAACTGTAGGCCAGCATGCGCTTGATGTTGGTTTGCAGCAGCGCGGCGAAATTGCCGATGCACATGGATGCCAGCGCGCAGGCCCACACCAGCGGCTCCCAGCGGTTGCCAATGGGTTCGAAGGCAGTGACGAAAATGCGCAGGAAAATGGCGAAGGCGGCGGCTTTCGGCCCGGCGGAGAGGAAGGCGGAAACGGGCGTGGGCGCGCCCTGGTAGACGTCCGGCGCCCAGACCTGGAAGGGCGCGGCGGAGACTTTGAAGGCGAGTCCGACGAACATCAGGGCGGCGGCCACGGCGAGGAAAATGGGGTCGCCGGCGGCCTGGTGCAGAACGGCGCGGCGAACCAGCAGCAGGTTCACGCTGCCGGAGATGCCGTAGACGATCGCAACGCCGTACAGGAAGAAGGCGGTGGCGAAACTGCCGAGCAGGAAATACTTGAGCGCCGATTCGTTGCAGCGCTTATCGTCGCGCAAATAGCCGGCCAGGACGTAGCTCGCAATGGAAGAGATCTCCAGGCCGATGAAGACCATGATCAGGTCGTTGGAGGCGGCCATCAGGCACTGCCCTTACGTGGGTGTCTTCTTTCGTTGCAGGCGGGTTTTTCGCACTGATTCCTCGAGCGTGCCTACCGGGTTGCCTCTTTCGGTTTGCTCCTCGTGCTCCCAAAACTTGTCGAATTCGCGATGGGCGATCTCTTCACTGAGCTGCGCTGAGATTCGACCGGCATTTTGCAGGATGTCGCGCTCGTTTAGCTGAAGGAAACTGTCGAGCTTCTTGATCCAGTCCCGCATGTACATTGGCTTCCGTTGGCGTGCCTGAAATTCAGCGAACGACAGGTATTGATCGACGATCAGGTTCAGCATCTGAAGCTCATCGACCGTCATGTAGTTCTTGGCGACAGTGACATCCGCTTTGCGCGGGCGATCCCCCTTCCAATGCGTAAGACCCATGTATGGCTTGCGAGCATCGGCGCGTTCTGCGATCAACTCAGCCGCGGTGTGCCCGTGAATCGCCCAGTGAAACTTGTTCTGCACCGTCGCGAAAAATTCGTGCGTGATCGCCGCGTTTGGATCGTAGTCGTAGCTCAAGCTGTAAATATCGGTGACCTTCCGGTAGAAGTTCTTTTCCGAGGTGCGGATCTCGCGGACCCGCTCAATCAGCTCGTTGAAGTAGTCGTTCCGCCGCCCGCCCTCTCTTAGTCGCTCATCATCAAGGGTAAAGCCTTTCACGATGTACTCGCGCAACCGCTGAGTGGCCCAGATCCGAAACTGCGTGCCCCTGTGGGAGCGGACTCGGTACCCCACCGAAATGATGACGTCCAGGTTGTAGAACTTCGTCTGATAGCGCTTCCCATCCTGGGCAGTTGTCAAGTATTCCTTGACAACTGAATTCTCCTGCAATTCGTTCTCATCAAAGACGTTCTTGACGTGTAGGCTGATGTTCTGCTTTGTCGTCTGAAACAATTCGGCCATTTGCGCCTGAGAAAGCCACACGGTTTCATCGGCAAGCGTCACATCTACCCGCGTCTTCCCGTCAGGGCTCTGGTAGATCAGGATCTCGGAGGGAGTTTCCGCCATTCTGAAACTGTAGCAGTCCTCACGCGCACTGAAGCTCCTGGCCCAGTTCCATGCTCCGCCGCGAACTCGCACCCTGCTGGCGTGTACCTTCGACGAGCGAGAGTACTCCTACTTCCGCCTCAGAAACAAGTGATCATATATCAACCTGATGTACGGCAATGTACCGCAATGGGACCGGAATGGAGTGGAGGCAGAATCGGTCACTCCGATGCCTCCTTGGGCGGAGTCCGGATCGAATAGAATAGGAGCTGATAGGCTTAAACCCAATGCCAGAAATCCCAAACCTCGAAGCGGCAAACAACGGTGGTTTTCTTTGGCCGTCTGTGTCAGACGCGGTCGACACTTTCCTTCGTCGGCGGCACAACAATGCCGATTCCTACGAGCGTGTATGGCGATTGATTCACCTTTGGGAAGCAACGGAAATCACCCTTGCACTAGCGGTGATGTCCCGCCTTATCGGCGATGCCGCTAGCATCGCCATTTTAAAAAGGCAACGTGAGTTCTTTTACGGAAAGACCTGGGACCAAGTCACAGGATCGTTCAAGTCCATGCCGGGAGCTGGGGACGGCACAATAGACCAGTGGATAAATATTCTCGATGAAGTTGCAAAGGCGACAGACCCCCCCCGGCCGCTTCCTGGGGACGCTTAAGGCGCTCTTGACAGCATCGACAATCGACATGGGCCCACTCCTAAATTCCTGGGCGAAGGCATGCGACGTTCCCCCTGATTATAAGCGGTCTGTCCCAGTCGAAGTCAGGACAGCGATGCGCTATGTGAACTCCTTCCGCAATCGATTGGCCCACGTGCCATTCCCACACGATCCACTGGGAGAAGTGGCGGACGCACTAGAGGCTGCGACTGAGCAACTGTTCAGCGTTTCGCCCCTTCCGACTGCCCACGAGAAAAATGGACAGAGCAGTGTGTCCTTTCGGTAAGCCTGCGTAAGGAAGGCGAGAGGACCTATTTCTGGGAGGAATCGCCCAGGATTCGGCGTACTGAAGTGCGCCCGACCTGGAGCCGGCGGGCGATCTCCGCCTTGGCGACGCCAGCGCGATGTAAT
>JAPKZC010000760.1 GCA_026394025.1 Candidatus Solibacter sp. | reverse complement strand
CCGATCAGAGCCGCGCGCGTCAGCAAGCGGTTGCCCGATACTTTTGTGAACTTATGACCCATGCCCTCTAAATCCCCGCTCGCCCTTTTCCACTCTCCCGTGCGGACGTGGTTCGACGCCGTCTTCCCCGCCCCCACGCGGCCGCAGCAACTTGGCTGGCCGGCGATTGCGCGCGGCGAATCCACCCTCATCCTCGCCCCAACCGGCACCGGAAAAACCCTCGCCGCCTTTCTGTGGTGCATCAATCGCCTCATGTTCGCGCCCGTCCCGCCGCGCCAGGAACGCTGCCGCGTCCTCTACATTTCCCCCATCAAGGCACTCGCCGTGGATATCGAACGCAACCTGCGCTCCCCGCGAGTCGGCATCGCCCAAGCCGCCCGCAGCGAGGCGTGCGAATTCCACCAGCCCACCATCGCCATCCGCACCGGCGACACCCCCGCCGCCGAGCGCGCCCGCTTCACCCGGCACCCCGCCGATATCCTGATCACCACCCCGGAATCCATCTACCTCCTGCTCACCTCCAACGCGCGCGAAGCGCTGCGCTCCGTCGAGACCGTTGTGCTGGATGAGATCCACGCCCTCGTGCCTACCAAGCGCGGCAGCCACCTCGCCCTCTCCCTGGAGCGCCTGGAAGCCCTTTGCGGACGCAAACTCCAGCGCATCGGACTCTCCGCCACGCAGCGCCCGCTCGATGAGGTCGCCCGCTTCCTCGGAGGCGCAGCCTCCGCCTCCCCTGCGAGGAAGGAGCGTCCCACCGACGCCGCGGCCGAGATACTCGCCGAATTCGAGTCCGCCGCCGCCGCTCCCCGATATCGCGACGTCACCATCGTCGACGCCGGCGAGCCCAAGCGCATCGACCTGCGCATCGAGGTCCCGCTCGACGATATGTCGCGTCTCGATGAACTCGTCGCGCTGCCTAGCGGCCCCGCATCGCAGGCCCCCATGCGCCCCTCCATCTGGAGCGCCATCCACCCAAAACTGCTCGAACTGGTCCGCGCCCACACCTCCACCCTGATCTTCGTCAACAGCCGCCGCCTCGCCGAGCGCATTTCCGGCGCCATCAACGAACTCGCCGGCGAGACGCTGGTGCGCGCGCATCATGGCAGCGTGGCCGCGGACCAGCGCAAGGAAATCGAAGACCGCCTCAAACTGGGCACCCTGCGCGGTCTGGTCGCCACGTCGTCTTTGGAACTGGGCATCGACATGGGCGCCATCGATCTCGTGGTGCAGATCGAGTCCCCGCCCTCCGTGGCCAGCGGCATGCAGCGCGTGGGGCGCGCCAGCCATCACGTGGGCGGCACCAGCGCCGCCGTCATCTTCCCCAAGTACCGCGGCGATCTGGTGGCCTGCGCCGCCATCACGCGCGCCATGTACTCGGGCAAGGTGGAGTCCGTCCACTACCCGCGCAACCCGCTCGACGTGCTGGCCCAACAAATCGTCGCCATGGTCGCCATGGACCCCTGGGACGCCGGCGCGCTGTTCACGCTGGTCCGTCAGGCCTCGCCCTACGCCGCCCTCACCCGCGGCGTCTTCGACTCTGTCCTCGACATGCTCTCCGGCCGTTACCCCTCCGACGAGTTCGCCGAATTGCGCCCACGCCTCACCTGGGATCGCGTCACTCACCAACTCACCTCGCGCCAGGGTGCGCGCTCCGTCGCCGTCATCAACGGCGGCACCATTCCAGACCGCGGCTTGTTCACCGTCTACCTGGCCGGCGCCACCCGCGGCGCGCGCGTCGGCGAACTCGATGAGGAAATGGTCTTCGAGAGCCGCGCCGGCGACACCATTATCCTGGGCGCCACCACCTGGCGCATCGACCAGATCACGCATGATCGCGTGACGGTCACCCCGGCCCCCGGCGAGCCCGGCAAGATGCCCTTCTGGCACGGCGATAGCGCTGGGCGCCCCGCCGAATTCGGCCGCGAGATTGGCGAGATGACCCGCGAACTGCTGGCCACACCTCGCGCCGCCGCCTTCACGCGCCTGGTGGAGCAGCATAGCCTGGACAGTAACGCCGCCGAGAATCTGCTGCGCTACCTGGAGGATCAAACCGCCGCCACCGGCCGCGTGCCGAGCGATCGCGACATCGTCATCGAGCGCTGTCGCGACGAACTCGGCGATTGGCGCGTCTGTGTCCTCACCCCGTTCGGCAGCCGCGTGCACGCTCCCTGGTGCATGGCCGTGACCGCGAAACTGCGCGCCGAGCGCGGCGTGGAGGTGGAAACCATGTGGAGCGACGATGGCTTCGTCATTCGCCTTCCCGAGAACGAAGAACCCCTGGAAACCGACTGGCTCCTTCCCGCGCCGGCCGAGTTGAAAGACCTCGTCCTGCGCCAATTGGGCAGCACCTCGCTGTTCGCGGCCAAATTCCGCGAGGCCGCCGCCCGCGCGCTGCTGTTGCCCCGCCGCCGTCCCGGAATCCGCGCGCCCCTTTGGCAACAGCGCAAACGCGCCGCGGACCTGCTGGCCGTGGCCGCGCGCTATTCCAGTTTTCCCATGCTGCTGGAAACTTACCGCGAATGCGTCCGTGAGGTCTTCGACCTGGAAGCCGCCACTGCCATCCTCCAGCAGGTGCAGCACGGCACCATCCGAGTCACCGCCGTCGATTCCGTCAAGCCCTCGCCCTTCGCCAGCGCCCTGCTCTTTTCCTACATCGCCAACTATATCTACGATGGCGACGCCCCGCTTGCCGAACGCCGCGCCCAGGCTCTCTCCATCGATCAATCGCAGCTCGAGGAGATCCTCGGCAGCGCGGATTTCCGCGAACTCCTCGATAAAGCCGCACTCGCCGAAGTGGAGCAGCAACTGCAAGCGCTCGACCCGGATTACCAGGCGCGCCACACCGACGCACTGCACGATCTCCTGCTCCGCCTGGGCGATCTCTCGCTCGAAGAGATCCGGGCGCGCTCTAATGGTGGCTCGATAGACGAACTCACCGCCGCCCGCCGCGCCGTCCGCGTGCGGATCGCCGGGCACACGCGCTTCATCCCCGTGGAATACGCCGCGCGCTATCGCGATGCCGTGGGCGTGCCGCTGCCGCCGGGCCTGGCCGGAGTCTTCCTCGAAGCCACCGACCGACCGCTTTTTGAACTCCTCCGGCGCTACGCGCGCACTCACGGACCCTTTACCACCACCGACGCCGCCGCGCGCTTCGGCTTGGCGCCTTCGCAAGTCGAGCCCGTGCTCCGCCGCCTCCACGCCGATGGCAAATTACTCGAAGGCGAGTTCCGCCCCGAGGGCATCCATCGCGAATGGTGCGACCCCGACGTGCTCCAGCAGGTCCGCCGCAAAACGCTCGCCCGCCTGCGTCGCGAAGTGGTCCCGGCCGAACAGCACACCTTCGTCCGCCTGCTCACGCGCTGGCAGGGCGTAGCCGTTCCGCGGCGCGGCCTCGACGCCCTGCTGGATACCATCGAGATCCTGCAAGGCGCGGCCCTCCCCGCCTCCGAGCTTGAGCGCGAGATCCTCCCCGCGCGCGTCCTCGATTACAGTCCCACCGATCTCGACGCACTGATGGCCTCCGGCAACGTGGTGTGGATTGGCCGCGAGCAAGTCGGCGATCGTGACGGCCGGATCGCGCTGTACCTTGCCGATGCGCTCCCGCGCCTGCTGGCCGCGACGCCTCCGCCCGAGCTTTCCGCGCACGCGCAACGCATCGCCGGGGTGTTGCGCGAGATGGGCGCGTCGTTCTTCGCGGCACTTCATCAGGCCAGCGATCTGCTGTATGCCAAGGACGCCGAACGCGGACGCCGCGAACTGCGCGACGGCCCGCCCGGCTCTCCCGAATTTCTGCGCCGCTTCCGCGCCCGCACCGGTGGAAGCCACGCCGCCGAAGGCCGCTGGTCGCTGGTCGCGCAGCGCGTCGCGGAAGACGTGACCCATACCGAATGGAGCGCCAATATCGCCCAGCAGCTACTGGCGCGCAACGCCATCGTGATGCGCGAGACGGCGCTCGCGGAGAGTATCCCGGGCGGCTATCCCGCCGTCTATCCCGCGCTCAAAACCATGGAGGAGAACGGCTGGATCCGCCGCGGCATGTTCGTTGCCGGCATGGGCGCCGCGCAGTTCGCACACGCCAGCGCCGTTGACATGCTGCGCAGTTTGCGCACCGAACCAGATCGGCCCGAAGCCCTGCACCTCGCGGCAAGCGACCCCGCCAACCCCTATGGCAGCCTGCTGCCATGGCCCGGCGCCGGACACTCCATGGCCCGGGCCGCGGGCGCCAGCGTCGTCCTGATCAATGGACAGCTTACCGCTTTCCTGCGCCGCCGCAATCCCTCCATCCGCGTCCTGCTGCCGGAGAACGAGCCCGAGCGCACCCGCTTCGCGCGGGAACTCGCCCGCAAGCTCGCCAGCGTCGCCATCAGCCGCCAAACCCGGCGCAGCGGCCTGCTCATAGGCGAAATCAACGATGCGCCAGCGCGCGACCACTTCCTCGCCCGCTTCCTGGAAGAGGCCGGCTTCGTGCAGTCACCGCTCGGCCTGCAGATGCGCCACATCGCGGAGCCCGCCTGACATGCCGGAAGGCGACACCATCTTCCGCACCGCCCGCACCCTCCACCGCGCACTCTCCGGCCAGACGGTCACCCGCTTCGAAACCGTCCTCCCCAAACTCGCGCGCATCGATTGCGACACCCCGCTCGCAGGCCGCACCGTGGACAGCGTCGATGCCCGAGGCAAGTGGCTGCTCATGCACTTTTCGGGAGACCTGATTCTGCTCACTCACATGCTGATGAGCGGCAGTTGGCACATCTACCGTCCCGGCGAAAAGTGGCAGCGCCACCGCTGTCACATGCGCATCGTCATCGAAACGCCACCCATGCTCGCCGTCGCCTTCAGTGTCCCGGTGGCCGAGTTCCACACCGCTGCCAGCCTGGCGCGCCGCGAGGGTTTCAACCGCCTCGGCCCGGCCCCGCTCGCTCCCGATTTCGACGCTGCGCTGGCGATTGCCAATCTCGCCGCGCACCCCGAACTCGAACTCGGCCGAGCCCTGCTCAATCAGACTGTGCTCGCCGGCCTCGGCAACGTCTTCAAGTCCGAAGTCGCCTTCGCCTGCGGCCTCAGTCCCTTCCGCAGAGTCGCTACGCTCACGCCTGCACAACTCGCCCATCTGGTCACCACGGCACGCCAATACCTCTTCGCCAATGTGACCGAATCCTCCGGCCACCGCCGCACCACCACGGGCAATACGCAAAGGGAGGAGAACCTCTTTTTGGTGCCCGGCCTGCCAGGTGTAGAATTCCATGAGGAGGGCTCATGAAGATACTGTTGCTGGCTCTGGTCCTCGGCGGGCTTACGCTGAACGCTCAGGTAGATCCGCTGGAAGGACTCTGGCAGGGATACGACGGCGAATGGGCCCATGTTTCGCGACAGTTGGTCGCTCTGGCCGAGACGATCCCAGCGGAAAAGTTCGCCTGGCGTCCCGCCCCTGGCGTGCGATCCACCAGCGTCAAGGTCAACAAGAGAGACGCCAGCGTGGAGGGCATGTACCTCCGCATCATCGTCCACGCCAACGAGCACATGGGTCAGTTGATCGCTTACGCGCGCGTGAATGGCATTGCCGTGGGCGGGAAGCGCCAGATAATAGCGCCGCTTCCGGTGTATCATCGAACCATGTCAGTGGAAGCGAAGCAACTGGATTCCGGCGTCTCGGTGGTGACCATTACGGGCCGGCTGGCCATGGGCGGCGAAACCGAGCGGCTCGACGCTACGGTGAAGGGCCTGTTACAGAAAGACCGGAAGAAATTCGTCCTGGATATCACTGCGCTCGACTACGTCGACAGCTCCGGAATCGGCATGCTGGTCTCCTGCCTGACCAACGTAAAGAAGGCCGGCGGCGAACTCAAACTCGCCGGAGCCAATCCGCGCATCCGCCGAATCTTCGCCATGACCGGCGTGGACACCATGATGCCGATGTGCGACACCCTCGCCGATGCTACGGCCTAGAAGGCTCGCCGCTTGGCCCCGAACTCCTCGCGGAACTTCTTCAACTTAGGCGCCACCACGAACGCGCAGTACCCTTGCTGCGGGTTGTTTTTGAAATATTCTTGATGGTATTCTTCGGCCTCGTAGAATGCAGTCGCCGGCCGCACCTCGGTAACAATCGGCCGGCTCGCAATGCCTTCGCCGTCAAGTTCCGCGATTAGTTGCTGCGCCATCTCCCTCTGCTGCTCGCTGTGAGTAAAGATCGCCGAACGGTACTGCGGGCCCGCGTCGTTGCCCTGCCGATCCACTGAGGTGGGGTCGTGCATGGCGAAAAACACCTGCAATATTTCTCGATACGAAGTCACCTGCGGATCGAAAGTGACCTGCACTACTTCCACGTGTCCAGTCTTGCCGGCGCAGACCGCGTGATAATCCGGATTCTCCACGTGCCCGCCCATGTAGCCGGACTCCACCGAACTCACGCCCTGCATTTCGTCGTACACCGCTTCCAGACACCAGAAGCAGCCCCCGCCCAGTGTTGCAGTTTCCATATCCTCACTGTAACAGCCGCGCGATCCCGCGGTCGGTCACAGCCCTGCCAGGAACTCCTCCAACGCCCGATTGAAGCGTTCCGCGCTCTCCATCATCAGGAAATGCCCCGCGCCTTCCCAACTCTCGAACTTGCGAAGCTGCGGGAACACCGCGCGGAGCCGTGCTTCGAACCCCGGACGGGACGTCGTCGCCGCCATGATCGCCATCACCGGTAAGCTGTACGTTTCCCCGGCCTTCGGCGCTTCCAACGCGAACATGCCCGCCATGGCCGAAGTCAAGACGTGCTGCGGGGCCGCCATCATCTTCCCGCGGATCTCCTCACGCTGCGCCGGAGTGGTCTTCGCGGAGAACATCCCTTCGATCATCTTCTGTACCGTTTCCTTGTAGTTCGGCTCGCGAAGGGAACGCAGGAAGGGTTCCATCTGCGCCTTTTGACTGGCCCGTTCCGCCTCGTCTTTCGGCGCTTGGGGCATGAACGCGTCCACCATCACCAGCGCTTTCGTCCTGGCGGGAAA
>JAPKZC010000022.1:4919-6170 GCA_026394025.1 Candidatus Solibacter sp. | reverse complement strand
TCCCGCACTCGCGCGCCAGTTGGGCACTCGGCATCGCGCCGCCATCGGCATCACCGAGGAAACCGATTGCCTCTCCCTCGTGGTTTCCGAGGAGACCGGGCGGATTTCGGTCGCTGCCTTCGGCGAATTGTCCCAGGGGCTCTCCGTCACCGAAGTCGTGGAGCGCATCAACCGCCATTTCGGCGTGCGACAGCCCGCCACGCCCTACTTCGAGAGTTTCGCCGGCGACATCCCGCTGACCACGGAAGCCACCCGCAAACCGCCGGCCGAGAGAGTACATCCATGATCCGCCCACTCAAGTGGATCCGCGATCTGTTGTTTCAGAACCTCATTTGGAAACTGCTCTCCCTCGCCATCGCCGTCGTCATCTGGGCGCTGGTCGCCTCCGAGCCCGAACTCGCCACCTTCGCCAACGTCCGCCTGGAGTACAAGAACCTCCCCGAGGGGTTGGAGATCGCCTCCGAGCCGGTCAGTTCCGTCGTGCTCGAACTGCGCGGTCCCTCCGGTGCCCTCCGCGGTACCGGGGAAGCCATTCATCCCGCCGTGGTGATCGATATGTCCGGCGTGGAAAGCGGCGAGCGCACCTTCAGCATCGGCGATCGTAACGTCAGGGTAATGCGCGGCATCCGCCTGGTGCGCGCCATCCCCTCTGAAGTGCGCTTTCATTTCGAGCCGCGGCGCATGCGCCGGGTGCCGGTTCAGATCCGCTTCCTCGGCGAAGGGCAAAACGGCTATGTAGTCGCGGAGTTCCAGGTGGACCCGCCGGAAATGGAGATCACCGGACCGCGCAGTCGCGTGGCGCGCATCGCCGCCGTGCTTGCCGATCCCATCGATCTGGCCAACAGCACGGGCACTGCGCTGTTTCATGTGAACACGTTCACGGGAGATTCCTTCGTGCGCTTCCCCAATGCTCCGGAAGCCGTGGTCACCGTGACGATGAAGAAAAAGTGAACTGGGGCGGACCCCCTGCGTGTTCGCCAACAAGGAGAAGGTTTGGGCAAACAGCTATTCGGTACTGATGGAATTCGCGGCGTTGCGGGAGAGTATCCGCTGGACCCGCTCACGGTCTATGCATTCGGAGTCGCCCTGGGCAAAGACGCTGCCGCCCATACCGCGCAGCCTGAAATCCTGATTGGCGCCGATACCCGCGAGAGCGGTTCGTGGATCGCGGAAATGGTCGCCGGTGGGCTCGCCAGCCAGGGCGCTCGCGTGCACTACGCCGGTGTCATCACTACTCCCGGCGTTGCCTAC
>JAPKZC010000022.1:0-4890 GCA_026394025.1 Candidatus Solibacter sp. | reverse complement strand
ACTCCCGGCGTTGCCTACCTCACGCGCACCGGCTCTTTCGTGGCGGGCGTGATGATTTCGGCGTCCCATAACCCGTACCACGACAACGGACTCAAGGTGTTCGGCCATAACGGCTTCAAGCTGCCGGATTCCGAAGAGCACCTTATCGAGCAGGAGATCTTCAGCTTGCTCGCCGCGCCTGTCGCGCCCGCTCCACTCGCGCTTTCCGTGGAAGAGGACCTGGTCCGGCAGTACCTCGACTATCTGCTGGGGATTTCGTCCCTGCGGCTCGATGGCGTCAAGATCGCCATCGATTGCGGCAATGGCGCGGCCTACCGCCTGGCCCCCGAACTCTTCCAGACCCTGGGCGCCGAGGTGGTCGCCATCGGCTGCGCGCCCGACGGCCGCAACATCAATCTCAACTGCGGCGCCCTCCACCTGGCAGGCTTGCAGGAAGCCGTCGTGGCACACGCAGCGGACTTCGGCGCCGCCTTCGATGGCGATGCCGATCGCGCCATCTTCGTTTCCGCCGCCGGCAACGTGGTCAACGGGGACGCCGTTCTCCTCGCCGCGGGCCGCGCCCTCAAGGCGGCGGGACACCTGCCCGGAAATACCGTCGTATCCACCGTGATGTCCAACCTCGGCCTGGAGAAAGCCTTCCAGTCAGAGGGCATCCGTATGGTGCGCACCCCCGTGGGCGATAAGTACGTGCTGGAGGAAATGGTGCGTCTCGGCGCCGCGCTCGGCGGCGAACAATCGGGCCACGTCATCTTTCGCGAGTACTCCACCACCGGCGACGGCATGCTCACCGCCCTGCGCCTGTTCGAAATCGCGCACAACGCCGGCGTCGGCCTGGACCAGTTGACGGCCGACTTGCAGATTTATCCGCAGTTGCTGGTCAACGTCCGCGTGCGCGAAAAAAAGGGTCTCCTGGAGTTGCCCGCGGTGGCCGAACAGATCCGCATCGCGGAGCAGGCGTTCGACGGCGCCGGCCGCGTCCTGGTCCGCTTCTCCGGTACCGAACCCCTCGCGCGCGTCATGGTGGAAGGCCCGAATATGGAGCAGGTGGAGACCCTCAGCGGCAATATCGCCAACGCCATCCGGCTCGCCGCCGGCGAGTAGTCGGCCGCCCGGTCCGCAACCTCTCCGGACCTCCCAACGTCATAGATGGTGTACGAGGTTTTTAAGCCTTGGTCCGCCGGAAAGATCGGCATTTCCCCGGACCAGACCGGCGGACGCTTTCCTCCGGGCGTCCGCCGTTTTTTCTCCGGTGGGACAGGCCTCCGGGTCTTCTTCCTCCGAGTTTTCCTTGCCTTCGCTTTTCCCCTTGTGTTCTCTAGGGCTGCCAAATGCTGCCTTCCCGCGTGCGCTATCATAGTAGATAGCTTTGCTCTCCGTCAACAACATCTCCATGCGCTTCGGCGCCAGAACTCTGTTCGAAGACGTCACCTGCACGTTCCTGCCGGGTAGACGTTACGCCGTTACCGGTCCCAACGGCGCCGGCAAGTCCACCCTGATGAAAATCCTTACCGGCGACATCGAGCCTACCAAGGGCTCCATCACCCGGCCCAAGAAGTTCGGCGTCCTCCGCCAGGACCAGTTTGCCTTCGACCAGTTCCGTGTCCTCGATACCGTGATCATGGGCAATGTCCCCCTTTGGAAGGCCCTCGCCGAGCGCGACATCCTCTACGCCAAGCCGCACGACCAACTCACCGATGATGACGGCATGCGCCTCGGTGAACTCGAAGGCGTGGTCGGCGAAGAGGGCGGCTATACCGCCGAGAGCGACGCCGCCACCTTGCTCGATGGCCTCGGTGTCGAAGACGCGTTGCACGAACGCCTCATGAGTGAACTCCAGGGCGGTCAGAAAGTCCGCGTCCTCCTCGCCCAAGCCCTCTTCGGCGCTCCCCCGCTCCTCCTTCTCGACGAGCCCACCAACCACCTCGATCTCGATTCCGTCCACTGGCTGCAGGATTACCTCACCCACTATCAGGGCGCCCTCATCGTCATCTCGCACGATCGCCATTTCCTCAACAGCGTGTCCACCCACGTCGCCGATATCGATTACGAAACCATCATCATGTACACCGGCGGCTACGACGACATGGTGCTTGCCAAGACCCAGATCCGCTCGCGTATCGAATCCCAGAACCAGCAGCGCGAGAAGAAAATTGCCCAGCTCAACGAATTCATCGCCCGCTTCTCGGCCGGCACGCGCTCCAGCCAGGTCACTTCCCGTAAGAAGGAAGTGGAGCGCCTGCAAACCTCCGACCTCGCCCGCAGCAACATCGCACGCCCCTTTATCAAGTTCGAAATGAAGCGCCAGTCGGGCCGCCATCCGCTCGAGATCAAAGGTCTCACCAAATCCTACGACGACCTGAAGGTGGTGGATAACTTCACCGCCAGCATCTCACGTGGCGAGCGTATCGCCCTCATGGGCCGCAACGGCACCGGCAAGACCACCCTGTTGAAGTCGCTCCTCCGCAGCGCCACCGGGTACATCGATGAGTCCGATCGCACCTTCCCTCTCGATAACGGCATCGTCGTCTGGGGCCACGAAGTCGCCGTCGGCTACTTCGCCCAGGACCACACCGATTCCATCACCAAGGGCATGACCACCATCGAGTGGTTGCACCAGTTCGATCCCCAGGCCTCGCAGGAGGAACTGCGCGGTCTTCTCGGCAAAATGCTGTTCTCTGGCGACGACGCCCTCAAGCCCACCCAGGCCCTCTCCGGCGGCGAATCCGCCCGCCTCATCTTCTGCCGCCTTATGCTCCAGCAGCCCAACTTCCTGGTGCTCGACGAACCCACCAACCACCTCGATCTCGAGGCCATCAACGCCCTCAACTTCTCCCTCCAGAAGTACCCGGGCACCGTCCTCCTGGTCACCCACGATCACGATCTCATCGACGAAGTCGCCACCCGCATCTGGCACTTCGATCACGGCCACATCGAAGACTTCAAGGGCCCCTACGCCGAATACGTCGCCTACGCCCAGGAAAAAGCGTCGTAATCGAGACCCTGTCTTTTTCCGCGACTCCGCGTCAAATACACGGCCTCTTGGGTTCCGGTTTCGTCGGCCTTGGGGAACCGCGCACCGGGCTGATACCATGAAATCGAGGGGTTCTTTCCATGCGCCGCGGCTGGTGCCAGCGCCTCATTTCACCGTATTCCAAAGGCAGTCATGCACACCAACCGTCTGGCACAAGAGAAAAGTCCCTATTTGCTGCAACACGCGCATAACCCGGTGGATTGGTATCCCTGGGGCGAAGAAGCCTTCGAAAAGGCGCGCCTGGAAAACAAGCCCATCTTCCTTTCCATCGGCTACTCCACTTGCCACTGGTGCCACGTCATGGAGCGCGAAAGCTTCGAGAACGAAGAAATCGCCGCGCGGATGAACCGCGATTACGTGGCCATCAAAGTGGACCGCGAAGAGCGCCCCGATGTGGACCGCATCTACATGACGTTCGTCCAGGCTACCACCGGCAGCGGCGGCTGGCCGATGTCGGTCTGGCTGACGCCGGAGCTCAAGCCGTTTTTCGGCGGCACCTACTTCCCTCCCGAAAACCGCTGGGGGCACGCGGGGTTCGGTTCCATCCTGACCCAGATCGCCGAGGCGTGGCGCAGCGATCGCCAGAAGATCGACGAATCCGCGCGCCACGTGGTGGAGCAGCTCAAAAAACAGGTGGAGGTGGCGCCCACCCGCTCTGGCGTGGCCTTCGATGCGGGCACGCTGGAAAGCGCCTTCTCCATCTTCCGCCGCACTTTCGATTCGCGCCTGGGCGGCTTCGGCGGAGCACCCAAGTTCCCGCGCGTCTCGGTGCACCATTTCCTATTGCGCTACTACGCGCGCACCAGGAACCAGGTAGCTCTCGACATGGCGCTGCTCACCCTGCGCGAGATGGCCCGCGGCGGCATGAACGATCAGCTTGGCGGCGGCTTCCATCGCTACTCCGTGGACGACCGCTGGTTCGTCCCCCACTTCGAGAAGATGCTTTACGACCAGGCGCAGATCGCCGTCTCCTATCTGGAGGCCTTCCAGGCTACCGGCGACCGCCAGTACGCCGATACCGCCCGCTGCATATTCGATTACGTGCTGCGCGACATGACCGATGCCGGCGGCGCCTTCTACTCGGCCGAAGATGCCGATAGCGTGATCTCTCCCGAGCACCCCGACCTCAAGGGCGAAGGCGCGTTCTACATCTGGAGCTATGAGGAGATTCACGCCCTGCTCAGCCAGTCTGCCGCTGCCTGGTTCTGCCACCGCTACGGCGTCCGCGAGGGCTCCAACGTCGAAAGCGATCCGCACGGCGAGTTCACCGGCAAGAACATTCTTTACCAGGCGCACACCGTGGAGGAGACGGCGCGCCATTTCAGCCAACCGGAGGGCGAAGTGCGGGCCGAGCTCGATCGCGCGTGCGGCCTTCTCCTGGCGGCTCGCGCCAAACGCGTGCGTCCGCACCTGGACGACAAGATCCTCACCGCCTGGAACGGCCTCATGATCTCGGCCTTCGCCAAAGGCGGGGCGGTGCTCGACGATGCCCGCTACGCCGAGGCCGCGCGGTGCGCCGCGGAGTTCGTCATCGCCCACCTGTACGATGCCCCCAGCGGCACACTGCTGCGGCGCTATCGCGAACGGGACGCCGCGATTCCCGGCTTTCTCGACGACTACGCCATGTTCGTTCAGGGGCTGCTCGATCTCTACGAAGCCCAATTCGACCGGCGCCACCTGGAACTGGCCGTGCTCCTTACCGAAAAGCAGATGGAGCTGTTCGAGGACACCGCATCGGGCGCGTTTTTCAGCACGGCGGCGGACGACGACAGGCTGGTGCTGCGGGTGAAGGAAGATTACGATGGCGCCGAGCCCTCCGGCAACTCGGTGGCCGTGATGAACCTGTTGCGCCTGGCGCG
>JAPKZC010000180.1:1152-5102 GCA_026394025.1 Candidatus Solibacter sp. | reverse complement strand
GTGGAGTTCGCGCGGGCGCAGGTGGAGGCGGGCGCGACGCTCATCGGTGTGGGCGACGCGGCGGCTTCGCTGGTCGGGCCCAAGCTCTATACACAGTACGTACTGTCCTGGGAGCAGCGGCTCGTCGCCGAAATCCGCGCCCTCGGTGTGCCCGTGCGGCTGCACATCTGCGGCAACACCAAGCGCATCGTGGAAGGCATGGGGCAGACCGGCGCCGACATCATCGACTTGGATTTCCCGACGCCGCTCGGCCACGCGCGCCGCGCCATGCGGGAGACGCAGGTGCTGCTCGGCAATATCGACCCGGTCCGCGACCTGCGCGACGGCACGCCTGAATCGGTGGAAGCGGCCCTGGCGGAGTGCCACCGGCAGGCGGGCGCGGCCTATATTTGCGGCGCCGGCTGTGAGGTGCCGCGCGGCACGCCGCTCGCCAATCTGGAAGCCATGACGCACTTTGCGCGTAGCCGCCGGTGAAGCTCGAACTCCATCCCCACGCACGGCAGACGCTGGCCGACAGGCTCTTTGCGGCGGGCGTCGAATTCCCCTGTGGCGGCGAGAGCGCCTGCGGCGGCTGCAAGGTGCGTGTGCTGGAAGGCGAGGTGCCCGTCACCGCGACCATGCGGGACGCGCTCACCGAAGAAGAGATCCGCGACGGCTGGCGCCTGGCCTGCTGCGCTCTCTCGGTGGGGCGCGTGGTGGTGGAAGTGGAGCAATGGTCGCTGCCCGTCCTCACCGACGAAGCGCGCGTGCCCATTGAGCCGCGCGCGGGGCGGGGCGCGGTGATAGACCTGGGCACCACCACGCTGGTAGTCCAGGTGGTCGATCTCACCAGCGGCGAAGTGCTGGGCGTGGAAACCGCGCTCAACCCGCAGGCGCGCTACGGGGCCGATGTGATGAGCCGCCTGCAATACGACCTGGGTAAGCCGGGCGAGTTGGGCCGCATCATCCAGGAAACGCTCGCGCGGATGCTGGGCGATGAGCCGCTCCGCGAGGTGCTGCTGGCGGGCAATACGGCGATGCACCATCTCTTCTGTGGCCTGGATGTGCGGCCCCTCACCCACGCTCCGTTCCTTTCGCCCACTCTGGGCGGCTACCGCTTTGCGGATTGGGAACTCGCGTGGCCTGGACCAGCCGAATTCCTGCCCTGCCTGGGCGGATTCGTCAGCAGCGACCTGCTCTCTGGCATCGTCGCCACTCGCCTGGACGAGCAGGTGCGGCCGTGCGCCCTCTTCGACATCGGCACGAACGGTGAGGTGGTGGTGGGGTCGGCGCAGGGGATTGTGTGTGCCTCGACCGCGGCCGGCCCGGCGTTTGAAGGCGGACGCATCGGCGCCGGGATGCGGGCAGGCACGGGCGCGATCGATAGTGTGCACGTGCGCGACGGCGGACTCGATTGCCACGTCATCGGCGGCACCGCCGCGCGCGGTGTCTGCGGCAGCGGTCTGGTGGACGCCGCGGCGTGCGGCCTCGAACTGGGCCTGATCGGCGCCAATGGCCGCCTCTCCAGCGCGGACAGGCGCTTGCCCCTGGCCGAAGCCGTCGCTCTCGCGCAGAGCGACATCCGCGAGTTGCAGCTCGCCAAGGGCGCCATGGCGGCGGGCCTGCGCATGCTCGCCGGCGCAGGCGTCGAGAAGCTCTACCTGGCGGGCGCATTCGGCAACTACATCCGCCAGGCCAGCGCGCGCGCCATCGGACTGCTGCCCGAGGACTTGCCGGTGGAGCCGGTCGGCAATAGCGCGCTGCGCGGCGCGCGCATGCTGCTGCTCGCGCCCTCCACCCGCCAGGCGCGTTTACGCAAGATTGTGGCGCTGTCGCGGCATGTCGAACTCGCCGCCGACCCCGAATTCCAATACCTCTATGCCGAAATGATGGCGCTCGCCCCCTACCGCCTCCTTTGTCCTTGACATCAAGTTCCCATTATGGGAATCTCGAACCCGGGCGACCTGAAGGCATCGTTTCGGGCGGCGTCATTTGTTGGCGATCTCACCGTGTTCAACGTCGGCGGAAACAACTACCGCATCGCGGCGTTCGTTCACTATCGCAAGCAGATCGTCTTCATCAAGAGAATCGGCACCCACAAGGAGTACGACAAATGGGATCTCTAACCGAAACCATCGACCGAAAGCGTTACGGTCGCCTGCTGGCGAAAGCGGTACCCTGCGTGATCACTACGAGAGTGGAGCACGAGCGGGCGCTTGCGGTTGTGGATGCTCTGGTTGAGAAGGGTGAGCGCAATATGACGCCCGAGGAAGACGCCCTCCTCGATCTCCTCACCAACCTGATCCGGGATTACGAGACGACGGCATATCCGCGGCGAGAGAAGTCAAAGCCCGGTGACATGGTGGCTTTTCTCCTAGAACAGCGCGCTTTGAAGCCATCCGACTTATGGCCGGTCATCGGGTCCAAGAGCCGTGTCTCGGAGATCCTGGGCGGCAAGCGCTCCATTAGCAAAGAGCAGGCGAAAAAGCTCGCGGAGTTCTTCCACGTTCGGGCCGATCTGTTTATCTAAGCGCGCTGTTTCGCAAATGCGCTCGCGTATTCCGAGGAGACCGCTCCCTGACGGTCGCGGCTCTGATCCGAGCCGCGCGCGTCAGCAAGCGGTCTTCCGATACGCCGTCGTAATTCTGAATATGAGTACTAAGCCCCCTTGCCGCGTTATGATGAACACCGTGGCCACTGTGTTTACCAGCGCACTCCCCCTTCTGCTCGCCATTTCCGCCTTCGCGCAGCAGAGTCCAATGGTCTATCCCGGCGGGCACGGACCTGGCCGTGGGAAACATGTGGTGCTGATCGTTGGCGACCAGGAATACCGTTCCGAGGAGTTGATCCCCGCACTCGCTGAAATCCTGGCCGTCCGCCACGGTTACCACTGCACGGTGCTCTTTCCCGTCAACCGCCAAACCGGGAAGATCGACCCCAACACCATCGACAATATCCCGGGCCTCGAAGCGCTGCGCCGCGCGGATTTGGTGGTCCTCTTCGCGCGCTGGCTGGAACTGCCCGACGAGCAGATGAAAGAGATTGTCGATTACACGGAGTCCGGCCGCCCCATCGTCGCCCTGCGCACCTCCACCCATCCGTTCAACTATCGGAAGCGCCCGGACAGCCCGTACGCGAAGTACAGCTATAACGACAAACAATTCTCCGGCGGATATGGCAGGCAGGTCCTCGGCGAGACTTGGATTAACCACTACGGTGCGCATCAGAAGCAGAGCACGCGCGGTGTGATCCCAGCGGGTGTGGAGAAGCACCCCATCCTGCGCGGTGTGCGCGATCTGTGGGGAGAGTCCGACGTTTACGAGATCACCGCGCTCTCTGGCGACAGCCGGCCCCTCGTCATGGGCCAGGTGTTGATGGGAATGGACCCGGCCTCGCCGCCCGACCCGGCCAAAAAACTCATGCCCGTTGCCTGGACCAAGACCTACACCGGCAGTTCGGGCAAGCCCAGCCGCATCTTCACCACCACCATGGGTCACGTCAAGGATTTGGGCAACCAAGGCTTCCGGCGCATGGTCGTTAATGCCTGCTATTGGGCCGTGGGTCTCGAGAAGAAGATCTCCGCCACGCGCAGTGTGGATCTCGTCTCGCCCTATAATCCGAGCCCGATCGGCGTGCGCCGCGTCACGCCGTAAACGCTACAACCCCAACTCCCCCAGCGACCACTCCGGCACCGCCCCCGCCCGTGAGGCCACCAGCGCGCCGAGCCGGTTGGCGAAATCTCCCGTCTTCGCCGCGCTCCACCCCGCCGCACTGCCATGCAGAAATGCCGCCGCGAACGCATCGCCGGCGCCCACCGTGTCCACTACCTTTACCGGGTAGCCCGGACACTCCGCCGCATCCTTCCCGATGCGCACCTTGCAGCCCCGCTCTCCACGCGTGATGGCCACCGAGGGAGCCTCGCCCAACTCCGGGAACCGCTCCGCTTCGTCGTCATTCAATTTCACCGCGTC
>JAPKZC010000180.1:0-1141 GCA_026394025.1 Candidatus Solibacter sp. | reverse complement strand
GCACGGCATCCATCACTCGGCGCAATACCTCCCGAGCGCGGCCTTCCGCCGGATACAACGTCCCGTAGTAGATCCAGTCCGGGCGCAAGTCGGCAAGCCGCTGCAATTGGCCTTGGTCCAGCGTCAGGCAATCGTAGGCCGCGGGCCGGTGAATTGTGAAGTCCGGCTGCCCTTCCGCGTCCACTCGGACCGACACGCTTCCTGTGGGCTGCCCCACCGCCACCTGAATGAACTCTGCCGGCAGGCCCAGCGCCGCGGCCCGTCCCAGCGCCGCGCGGCCCCGCTCGTCATCTCCCACCGCGCTCAGGAAAATCACCCGGTGCCCAAGCCGGTGAGCATGCACCGCGAAGTTGAATGGCGCTCCGCCCAACCGCGCCGTATCGGGGAATACGTCCCACAAAATTTCACCAATGCTGAGAATTGTCATCTGATTCCTGAGATGCCAGCCTATCATTCGGTCCGCGGGCCGCCCCTGGCGGCCGGATTCCCCACCGCGCCTACCTCGCCCGCGTTGCGTCCATCTTCGCCTTCATGGTTTGTCCACTCGCAATCAGCGTCACTTCGCCCTTGAGATGGTCCCCATCGAGTGAGACATCGAACTTGAACGCTCCATTGGCCACCGGCACCTCCATCGTGACCTTGGCGCCCTCGATCGCACCCTTCTCGATCGGCAACTGCTCGCCAGCACTCGGCCCTGCCGTGCCGGTGAGGTTCCCGCCATCCTGCTTCAAGATCAGGTGGATCGTGTCAGCCTGCGTCTGCCCGTCGGGCCCCGCGATCTTCAACGTGCCGCTCCACGTCCCCGAAACATCCGCCGCGCTCGCCGCCAGGGCTAAAACCATCGACAATAGAACTGCCTTGCGTGCCGTCGTACATCCCCCGCTTCAGAGTGGCGCAGTCGCCGGAACCACCCCCCGCGCATCGTGGCCGTAGTAGCCTGGAGGTACGCATGACTACGTTGCGCCTCGGGTTCCTGACGTTGCTTCTCGCCGCCCGGGTTCCCGCTGTAGCCCAGAATGACGCCGCCGCGCTTCTCGCCAAGGCCGTCGCCGCCTTCGAGAACAATCAGAAAAACGAGAAGCACTGGAACTGGAACATCGTCGAGACCCGCCAGCTCCTCAACAGATCTGGCGAGATCCTC
>JAPKZC010000260.1 GCA_026394025.1 Candidatus Solibacter sp. | reverse complement strand
GGTCGCGGCTCTGATGGTAAGTCTCGTATTATCAACGACCCTATCAGAGCCCCGACCGTTAGGGAGGGGTTGCTTCGCCGCCGGACGGCAGTTTCGCGACAGAAACTATAGATCGCGGGAGGCCAACAGCATGGCGAGAAGGGCCTCGGTGGCGCGATTGAATTTCTTCTTGCGGCGATGCACGATGCCCACGGGGCGCACCAAACCTGGGGCATTCAGCTTGACGGCCACGAGGCGCCCCTGTTCGATCTCCGCCTGCATGGTGCGCGACGGCAGAATACTGATTCCCTGCCCCAGCGCGACGGCTTCCTTGATCATCTGAATGTTGTCGAAGTGCATCACGAAGTGGACCTCGACGCCCTGGGTGCGGAGGAACTTATCCAACTCGCGGCGGATGCGCAGGTCTTCGTCGAAGCCGATGAAGGCGTGGCCGGTGAGGTCCGCGGGGTAGACCTCGGCGCGCGCCGCGAACAGGTGGTGGGGGGGCACGGCGACATGCATCTCTTCATCGCGCCACGGGATGGCGGCGATCTCGCGGCTGGATTCGGGATAGCTGACCAGGCCGAGGTCGGCGACGTCGTCGTGCAGGGCTGCGTAGATCTTGTCCGGGCGCATGTACTCGACGTGCAATTGGGCGGTGGGATATTTGGCGGCAAACTGGGCGCCGAGGCGGCTCATCTCACTCAGGCCAGCCGAGTAGATGGACACCACGCGGACGGTGCCCTGGACATCGCCCTTGAGGGATTCCAGGGAGAGGGAGAACTCTTCCTCGCGGCGTAGAACGTCGCGGCAGAACTCGCTATAGATACGGCCCGCCTGGGTGAGTTCGAGGGGACGCTTGCTGCGATCGAGCAGGATCACCCCCAAACGACGTTCCACCTCCTGCACGTGCTGGCTGGCGGCCGATTGGCTGACCCCACAGTGCTCGGCCCCACGGCTCATGCTTCGGGTAGCCACTATCTCTCTGAAAAGCCGTTGTTCCCAGAACTCCACAGGGACAGGATAGCATAAGGATTACTAATTGTAGGCATTCAATAATTTACTATTGTCTAATACTAGAGAGACTGATACACTACTCACAAGGCCACCGCCGTTTTGGAAGAACCCGTGACAGGACTACCCTCCTGTAAGCGGAATGTCCGAGACTAACACTATGAACG
The DNA here is from genome assembly GCA_026394025.1 of Candidatus Solibacter sp. GTDB lineage: Bacteria > Acidobacteriota > Terriglobia > Bryobacterales > Bryobacteraceae > Solibacter. The sequence goes on along the minus strand of JAPKZC010000260.1, from coordinate 6,317 downwards.
AGAAGAGTGTAAGCACCGGTCTACCTCCCGCGCAGGGACTGTACGATCCCCACCATGAGCACGATGCCTGCGGAATCGGCTTCGTGGCCAACATCAAAGGTCAGAAATCGCACGACATCATCGTCAAGGGAATACAGGTACTGATCAACCTGACGCATCGGGGCGCCTGCGGGTGCGATCCGGAAACGGGCGACGGCGCCGGCGTGCTGATCCAGATCCCGCACAGGTTCTTCGTGCGCGAGTGCGCCAAGCTGGGTTACACGCTGCCGCCGGCGGGTGAATACGGCGTGGGCATGACGTTCCTGCCGGTGGAACCGCACGCGCGCCGGCTGGCCGAAGGCATTGTGGAGCGGATTGTGCGCGAGGAAGGACTGAGCGTGCTGGGGTGGCGCGATACGCCGATCGATGGCGCGGCGATCGGGCGCGTGGCGCGCAACTCGCAGCCGTATATTCAGCAGATCTTCGTGGCGCGCGGCAAGGGGATGACCGAGGACCAGTTGGAGCGCAAGCTGTACCTGGTGCGGAAACGCGCGGAGGGGGAAATCGCCAAGAGCGATATTCCGGAGAAGAGTTTCTTCTACGTTCCGTCGCTCTCCGCGCGGACGATTATATACAAAGGCCTGCTGCTGGCTCCGCAGATCGCCAATTTCTACCCCGAGTTGAAGGACCCGGACGTGGTGAGCGCGCTGTGCCTGGTGCACCAGCGCTTCAGCACCAACACGTTTCCCACCTGGCAATTGGCGCACCCGTACCGGTACATCGCGCACAACGGGGAGATCAACACGGTGCGCGGCAACGTCAACTGGATGCACGCGCGGCAATCGGTACTGGCATCGCCGCTGTTCGGCGACGATATCAAGAAGCTGTTCCCTATCGTGCAGCCGGGCGGCAGCGATTCGGCGGCATTCGATAACGCGCTGGAGCTGCTGGTGCTGTCGGGCCGCGGATTAGCGCACGCCATGGCGATGCTGATTCCCGAAGCGTGGTCGAAGAACGAACACATGAACCCGCAGAAGCGGGCGTTCTACGAATACCACGCGTCGTTGATGGAGCCGTGGGACGGTCCGGCGGCGATTGCGTTCACGGACGGGCGGTCGATTGGCGCGACGCTGGATCGCAACGGGCTGCGGCCGGCGCGATACCTGGTGACGAAGGACGATCTGATCATCATGGCGTCGGAGGCGGGAGTACTGGCGGTGAAGCCGGAGGACGTCAAGCTGAAGGGCCGGTTGCAGCCGGGCAAGATGCTGCTGGTGGATACGGTGGACGGGCGGATTGTGAGCGACCGGGAACTGAAGCGCGCGCTGTATGGGCGCAATCCGTATCAGATGTGGCTGAAGGAGCACCAGATCACGCTGGATCAACTGGCGGAACCGCCGCGGGCGCACGGGGCCGACCACAATACGCTGGTACACCGCCAGCGGACCTTCGGGTACACCGACGAAGACCTGCGCATCGTGCTGGGCCCGATGGCGGAAAAGGGCGAGGAGCCGATCGGGTCGATGGGCACGGATACGCCGCTGGCGTGTCTTTCGGACAAGCCGCAGCCACTGTTCCATTATTTCAAGCAGCTTTTCGCGCAGGTCACGAACCCGCCGATCGACCCGATTCGGGAAGAGATGGTGATGTCGCTGACCAGCTATATCGGCACGGAGCGCAACATTCTGGCGGAGACGCCGCTGCATTGCCACACGCTGAAGTTGCCGCATCCGATACTGACCAACCGCGATCTGGAAAAGATGCGGCGGGTGAGCCAGGGCGATTTCCTGGCGACCACGGAGCGGGCACTGACGCAGTTGTGCCGGCGCGCCTCGCTGGCGATTCAATCGGGATACACGCTGCTGATATTTTCCGACCGCGGGGTGGATAAGGAAGATGCCCCCATCCCAAGTCTGCTGGCGATGACGGCGGTGCACCACCATCTGGTACGGGACGAGACGCGCACGCAGATGGCGCTGATCATCGAGAGCGGAGAACCGCGCGAGGTGATGCATTTCGCCCTGCTGATCGGTTACGGCGCGAGCGCGGTGAATCCGTATCTGGCGTTAGAGACGGTTGGCCCGGATGAGAAGGCCATGGCCAATTACGTCAAGAGCGTCAACAAGGGCCTGTTGAAGACATTCAGCAAGATGGGCATCTCCACGCTGCAAAGCTATCGCGGCGCGCAGGTGTTCGAAGCCATCGGACTGAGCAAGAGCCTGGTGGACAAGTACTTCACGGGTACGTCCAGCCGGATCGAAGGAGTCGGGCTGGAAGTGCTGGCCCAGGAGGCGATTCTCAAGCACCGGTACGCGTTCGCGCCGCAGACCGAATTCGATACCGAACTCGAGGTGAGCGGGAACTATCAGTTCCGCGCGCGCGGCGAGTACCACCTGTATAATCCGGAGACCATACAGAAGCTACAGCAGTCCGTGCGCACGGAGAGCTTCGCCACGTTCCAGGAATATGCGGACCTGCTGGATAACCAGACGCGCCAACTGTGCACGCTGCGCGGGCTGCTGGAGATCAAGACCGCGGCCGAGCCGGTTCCGTTGGCAGAGGTGGAACCGGCCAAGGAGATTGTGAAGCGATTCGCCACGGGTGCGATGAGCTACGGCTCCATATCGAAGGAAGCGCACGAGACGCTGGCGATCGCGATGAACCGGATCGGGGGCAAGAGCAATACGGGCGAAGGCGGAGAAGACGAGGCGCGCTTCGGCACGGAACGGCGCAGCGCGGTCAAGCAGGTAGCGAGCGGCCGGTTCGGCGTGACGACGAACTATTTGATCAACGCCGACGAGTTGCAGATCAAGATGGCGCAGGGGGCGAAGCCCGGGGAGGGCGGCCAGTTACCCGGCCACAAGATTGACGAGACGATCGCGCGGGTGCGGCACTCCATCCCCGGCGTGGGGCTGGTTTCGCCGCCGCCGCACCACGACATCTACTCCATCGAGGATCTGGCGCAACTGATCTACGATCTGAAGAACGTCAACCCGCGGGCGCGCATTTCGGTGAAGCTGGTGGCCGAAGTGGGGGTGGGGACGGTGGCGGCGGGCGTGGCGAAGGCGCATGCCGACGTAATCCTGATTTCGGGCGATAGCGGCGGCACTGGCGCCAGCCCGCTGAGTTCGATCAAGCACGCGGGTGCGCCGTGGGAACTGGGGCTGGCCGAAGCGCACCAGGTGCTGGTGATGAACGACCTGCGGGGGCGGGTCCGGCTGCAAACCGACGGGAAGCTACAGACCGGCCGCGACGTAACGATCGCGGCGTTGCTGGGCGCCGAGGAGTTCGGCTTCTCGACGGCGCCGCTGGTGGCCCTGGGTTGCATCATGATGCGCAAGTGCCACCTCAACACCTGCCCGGTGGGGATCGCCACGCAGGATGCGGCACTGCGGGCCAAATTCTGCGCGGCAGGCCAACGATCACTGGAAGGCGAAGGACATCGACCTATCGACGATCCTGTACTACCCCGAGATGCCGAGCCGGATCGCGCGGCGCTGCGTGCAAGCGCAGGACCATGGCCTTTCCGAAGCGCTGGACTACAAGCTGATCGAGTTCGCCCGCGACTCGATTGAGAACGGCACGCCGATCGAGATCAAATTGCCGATCCGCAACGTGCACCGCACGGTAGGAGCGATGTTGAGCGGCGAAATCGCGCGCCGCCACGGCTCGGCCGGACTGCCCGACAATACGATCCGCTTCCAGTTCTCGGGTAGCGCGGGGCAGGGAAGGCGACGCCAACGACGACGTGGGTAAGGGACTCTCAGGCGGACGGCTGATCGTGTATCCGCCGCGCACGGCGACGTTCCAACCGGAAGAGAACATCCTGATCGGCAACGTAGTGCTGTACGGGGCCACCAGCGGGGAAGCGTACTTCAACGGGATGGACGGGGAGCACTTCGCGGTGCGCAATTCGGGCGCGCGGGCGGTGGTGGAAGGCCTGGGCGACCACGGCTGCGAGTACATGACGCGCGGGGTGGTGGTGGTGCTGGGCAAGTGCGGGCGGAATTTCGCCGCCGGCATGAGCGGCGGCATCGCCTACGTGCTGGATGAGAAGGGGGATTTCGCCGAGAAGCGCTGCAATACCGCCGGGGTGGATCTGGAACCGGTGCCGGCGGAAGATATCGACCTGTTGTTCGCCATGATCAACAGCCACGTTGAGGCAACGGCCAGCGTGCGGGGCAAGTGGGTGATGGAGAACTGGGAGAACATGCTGCCGAAGTTCGTGAAGGTTTTCCCGCACGAATACAAACGGGTACTGGGCATTGCGCGCCAGCAGGTAGCGGTGGCATAAACTGCGGATGGGGCGACCGCTCCCGGGCCCCGCGAAGCTGGAACCAAACAGGGGGACGTTTTCAACCCAGAGGCGCAGAGATAAGCGCAGAGAAACGCAAGTAGCTCAACGGAAGGAACAGGGTTCGCCCCCGCCCCCAGGGGAGATCGCGGAGGAAGGATAACGTCATGGGAAAAGTCACCGGCTTCATGGAATACACGCGGCAGTTGCCCGAGCGCCGCGACCCGGCCGTGCGGATCAAGGACTGGCTGGAGATCTATCAGCCATTTCCAGAGGACCACCTGCGCACGCAGGCCGCGCGCTGCATGGATTGCGGCGTGCCCTTCTGCCACACCGGGTGCCCGCTGACGAACATCATTCCCGATTGGAACGACCTGGTCTACAAAGGACGCTGGAAGGAGGCGGCGCGGCAGTTGCACGCCACCAACAATTTCCCGGAATTCACGGGGCGCATCTGTCCTGCGCCGTGTGAAGCGTCCTGCGTGCTGGGGATCAATGAGCCCGCCGTCACCATCAAGCAGATCGAGAAGACCATGTCACGGTATTTGAAAAGAGCGACCGCATCGGCGGACTGCTGCGCTACGGCATCCCGAATTTCAAGATGGAGCAGCACCTGATCGACCGGCGGATGGAGCAGATGCGCGGCGAAGGGGTGAAGTTCGAGACCAATGCGCACGTGGGCGGCAATGTGGCGGTTGAAGACGTGCGGCGCGAGTTCGACGCCATCCTGCTGGCGGGAGGCGCAGAGCAACCGCGCGATCTGAACGTTCCCGGGCGCGAGCTAAAGGGGATCCACTTCGCGATGGAGTTTTTGCCGCAGCAGAACCGAGTATGCGAAGGCGATACCGTGGCCGACCAGATTCTGGTCGGCGGGAAGCGCGTTATCATCATCGGCGGCGGCGATACCGGCGCCGATTGTCTGGGCACCAGCCACCGGCAGGGCGCGCGCTCCGTCACGCAGTTCGAACTGCTGCCCAAGCCGCCGGAGGCGCGCTCGCCACTGACGCCGTGGCCGCTATGGCCGATGCAGTTGCGGGTGGAAAGCTCGCACGAAGAGGGCGGCACGCGGGATTGGAGCGTCAACACGGTGAAGTTCACCGGCGACGAGCACGGCAACGTCAAGCAACTGCATGCGGTGCGCGTATCGCCTGAAATGGAAGCGTTGCCGGGGACGGAATTCACGCTGGAGGCCGATCTGGTATTGCTCGCCATGGGCTTCACGGGGCCGGTGAAGAACGGCATGATGGAACAGCTCGGGGTGGGGTTGGATGCGCGCGGCAATGTGGCGTCGGATGCGAATTACATGTCGAGCGTGCGAGGCGTGTTCGCGGCCGGAGATATGCGGCGCGGGCAATCGCTGGTGGTGTGGGCGATCGCGGAGGGGCGCAATGCGGCGGAAGGGATCGATCGGTACTTGAGGGGGTGAGGCGCAAGGCAGGCGAGCCGGCCGCTGCGATACGCCGCGGCAAAAGAGCCAAAGTACCGCCACGATTGCTGAGCACGATGCCGGGTTGCGAGCGATGCAGGAATGCGGCGGCACGAAACGGCGTACCTTTCCACAGGTCCGGCTGGCCACTCTGACAAGTGTGAGCAGGGGCCTTGCCGCAATCGCGGATCGGGTATATCGTCATAAGTAAGGTTCCGCGCCCGCGGTAGCCGCCAGGCAAGGGCGGATGCCGCCCTGAAGAGTCGTGCCTTGCCGAAGGGGAATCATTCGCATGGCGCAGAGCGGAACTGTGCAGCCTCTACCTCGCATCAGCGGGCAGATCATCATCAATGAACTGATCCGGAACATGGAATTGGGCCGCCTGGAACTGGGGTACAGCATTTTGGTGCCCTGCATTTTCAGCGCATACCTTAACCCGGACGACTACGTGCGCGTGGTAAGCGTGCAGGACCTCATCAAGGAGGACGCCAAGCGCGCTCTCACGGCGTGCCTGGCGGAATGGAACGCCAAGGCCGGATTGCTGCGGCGAAACGCCCCGCGCAAGACGTTTCGGATGGCGACGAACGGCTGGTGGATCGGACTGGTCGCGGACAGCGA
>JAPKZC010001168.1 GCA_026394025.1 Candidatus Solibacter sp. | reverse complement strand
GCAAGGCGTGGAGATCGCCCCGAAGGCCGTCAAACTGGTGCAGGTGGAGGGCGGTCCGCTGGCACTGGCGAAGGTTTCGATTCGCTCCGCTGGCGCAAGTGCACAAAGCTGGACGGTCACGACCTTGCCGGGGGACCCCAACGACCCCTGGCTCCAGTTGAGCGCCCCCAGTGGCACAACTCCGGCGGTGCTTACAGTCGGACTCGTCCCATGGCGGGGGGAAGCGAAGAAGCCGGGCAAATACCAGGCCAGCATCAGTGTTAAGGCGGGATCCGCGACCGTGACCGTTCCCGTGGAGTTGGAGGTTCGCCCCGCAAATCCGCCTCCAATCTTCAGCTACCTGGCCGGGCCGGCCGGATGTGTGCACCCCGCTTCCTCTTCCCGGTATTGCCGGCCCGCCCCAGGCCGGAGCCAGCTACATCGATCCCAATTTCGGCGGCCGCGTCCTCGTGATGACCTCCTCCCCGATCTACCACACCTACTCCAGCCCGTCGCCGCTCAGCGCTCATAAGAAGTATTTGATGAGCTACCTGGACGACGGCACGTGGGATATTGTCGATGCCGCTACTGCCCGCGTGCTGTTCCGGCGCAATCCATGTCATCAGAGTTACTTCTGGGATGCCCATGACGACGAGGTATATTACTACTTTCAAGGCGCCGCGATCTTCAAACAAGACCTGCGAAACAATAAGAGTTCCGTCCTGATTGATTACTCAAAAGAGCCTGAGCAGTTTCATGAAATTGCCCGCGGCGGGACCGGCGATACTTCCAAGGACAACTGGATCTCCTTCTGGGCGCCCGACGATAAGACGATATGCGCCCTGGATCTCAGTCACTTGAAAACCTATTGCGCGGATTACGCGGATTCCCAGCGCAACCTGCCTTACGGCGATGTCGATTTCACGCTGATTTCCAAAGGGACGGACCGAACCAGCGCAAAGCGCTACGTCATGCTGGTTGCGCCGCCGGCGATGGGGGTGTTTTCGGTCGATCTCGCCAGCGGAACGCTGAAGCTGGAATACCGCGGGCCGGAAAGTCCCGAGAAACCAGGGAATCACGACGGGGCTTGCGATCCCGGTGAACGCTGCTTCGCCGGCTCGCACTTGGACACCCTGGAGGACTCGGCTGGAATTCAGTACCTGGTGACAAACGCCGACAGCAGCTCTCCGTGCGAGGTGTCATTGTCGACCTACCAGTTGAATACCGGGCTCAATCTGCTCAAACAGGTGGAACTCGGTGGAGGCAGAAAGAAGGTCCTGACCCTTTGGCGCTGCGGCCGCGGCTGCGGGGATCAGCACGTGGGGTGCGCCAAGTCCGCGCCGTATTGCGTGATTTCCACCCAGTCCGAGGCGCGGCGGCCGGACGACCTGGCGGAGCCTGTGGCGACGCCGCACGCTGGAGAAATCATCGTCATGCGCGAGAACGGATTGGAGATCCGCCGTCTTGCCCTGACCCGCTCAGTCCTCTTCACTAACGGCGGCGAGGGCAATTACTGGGCGAC